>CADCPD010000077.1 GCA_902803265.1 uncultured bacterium
CTTTTAATTTTTCAAGTTCTTTTTGATTGGTTACATTTTTTATAAGAACGATATATCTGCTTGTTCTGTCTTCAATATTAAGTCTTAATGCTGTTGCTTCAAAAAGGTCAGAGGAATATGTTTTTATATAAACACTTGTATTGTGAAGATTTTCAATAGTGGTATCATTAAGCGGTTCAATAAAATCAAATAAATCTTGTCCTATTAACTTTTTGTTGCTTTGTCCGAACCAGTTTGAAATTTTTGGAGTGACTTTAAGTATTTTTATATTTTTATCAACAATAACCAGTCCATCAGATAAAGAGTTTAGAACACTTTCCAAAAAGCGGTTTTGTTTTAATAATTCATTTTGTTGATTTCTAACGTGTTCTTCTGTTTCTTTAAGAGAGTCAATAAGCTGGTTAAGACTTTCTGCAAGGGAATCTCCTGATGTAGTGTTTATTTTTCCGATTTTTTTTGACAAATTACCAGAGCGAATAGATTCTACGAGATTTGTTGCATCTTCAATAAACATATCAGTTTTGACCCATTGTTTGTTTGTTGAACGAACAACGATAAATAACATTACCAGTATGAATATTACAAATAAATTTAATGAGTACCAAAGCATAATTAAAGTTTATCCGAAAAATTTTTTTTATGTTATATTATACATAAGATTATATAGGTATTTTAACATGAAAAAATTTTTAATTTACATGATTGCAACATTAATGACACAACAGTGCTGTTTTTCTCTTGGATCTATTGAAGATGTATTGAATCAGCATTCGAGTCATGAAACCAGTATATTTTCGGTTATTGGTGCTTTAGCTTTTGTTATTGCGTTGATATATATAACCGGAATAATATATACGAAACTTAACGTTTTGAACACCTCGATTGCTAAAAAAACGAAAAAAAATGAAAAAGAAGATAAAGTAATTGTTTTATCTTCAACTCCTTTGGGCAATAACAAATCATTATCTGTTGTCGAAGTTAATGGTAAAAAAATGCTTATCGGTATAACTCAGACTACGGTTACTGTTTTAAAAGATTTAGGCGAAGTTAGATATGTTAGTGACGACTTTAATTTTGAACCTGAAATTATAGAAGCGGACGATGATAAAGAAATTGATGAAGCAAAAGCAGGTTTAGATGAAATTTTTTCGTCAAAAGACGTTATTATAAACGATAACGATGATGAAGATGATGATTTTGGTCTTTATAAAAAATATCTGTAAGAAGGAGTGTTATGTCAAAATTTGTAAAAATTGCGGATAAAAAGGTTGGAGATGGCTATCCTTGTTTTATTACCGCAGAAATTGGTATTAATCATAACGGATCAGTTTCTTTAGCAAAAAAACTAATTGATATAGCTTGTGTTGCAGGGTGTGATGCTGTTAAATTTCAAAAGAGAACTGTTGACGTTGTTTATTCCAAAGAAGAATTGGAAAGACCAAGACAAAGTATATTCGGAGAAACAAACGGTGATTTGAAACGAGGATTAGAATTAAATTTTGAAGATTATTCAGAAATAGATAAATATTGCAAAGAAAAGAAAATTTTGTGGTATGCATCTTGTTGGGATGAACAGTCTGTTGATTTTATAGAGCAATTTGATGTTCCATGTTATAAAATTGCCGCTGCTTCATTAACAGATGACAATCTTTTACAATACATAAAATCAAAAGGAAAACCAATATTCTTGTCTACTGGAATGAGTTCAATGGAACAAATTAGACATGCTGTCGAAATACTAGGTGAAGACAATTTAATACTATATCAATGTACATCTACCTATCCTACGGCAGAACACGAAATTAATTTGAAAGTTATCGAATCTTTTAAAAAAGAATTCAATTGTCCTATAGGATATTCCGGACATGAAAGAGGTTTACTTCCTACTATTGTATCTGTTGTATACGGTGCAAATGCAGTAGAAAGACATATTACTAATGACCGTACAAACTGGGGGTCAGATCAAGCTGCAAGTTTAGAGCTGGACGGTATTCATCGTATTGTTAGAGATATTAGAAAAATCCCTGGCATAACTGGCGATGGTGTAAAAAAGATTTATGATAGCGAAATACCTATTATAAAAAAATTAAGAAGGGTTTAATGAGTAAGTTAAAATTTTCTGAAAATATAAAATTGGTTGTTACTGATTTTGATGGAGTTATAACGGATAACTGTGTTTATATTGATGAAAACCAAAAAATGACCAGGCGTCTAAATTTTAGAGATGTTATGGCTTTTTCTCTTTTAAAGAAAAACGGAATAATTACAGCTATCATTTCTGGAGAAAAAAATTCTGCCATTGATTTGATACGTGAAAAATTTGATATTGAAGATATTCATACTGAAATAAGACAGAAAAAACCTGTCTTGAAAGATTTGTTAAAAAAATATAATATAAACGAAACAGAATTTATTTATGTTGGTGATGATGTAAATGACAGAGAATGTTTAGAGTTTGCAAAATATAAAGTTACTGTAAAAAATGCTCACAAGTCAATTTTGGAAATAAAAAATATTCAAATTACTGAAAATAATGGTGGTGAGGGTGCATTCAGAGAAATAGTTGATGCACTTCTTGAACAAAAAACTATTTCATAAAAATCAATCTTTTTATCTACTTGCCAAACAAAACTTTTAGGGGTATAATTTACCTACAGTACTGTAAAAAGAGTTTAGAATAATGACAAAAAACATAGTAGTGCAAAAGTTTGGAGGAACTTCTGTCGCAGATACCGACAGAATAAAGAAGGTTGCTGAAACTGTTGTTGCAGAAAAAGAAAGAGGAAATGACGTTGTTGTAGTTGTTTCTGCGATGGGTCATACTACTGATCATTTAGTTACCCTTGCAAAAGAAATTTCAGATGTTCCTTCACCAAGAGAGATGGATATGTTGTTGTCTACTGGTGAAGGTGTATCTATAGCTCTTTTGACTATGGCAATTCAGGCTAAAGGCTATGATGCTGTTAGTATGAATGCTATGCAAGTTGGAATTATAACCGAGGATTTGCACACAAAAGCTCGTATTTTGAAGATTGAAACTTCAAAATTAAAAGATAACCTAAATTCAGGTAAAATTGTAGTTGTAGCAGGTTTTCAAGGGGTAACAAAAGACGGCGAAATTACAACTTTGGGTAGAGGTGGTTCAGACACATCTGCTGTAGCTATTGCAGCATCTCTGAATGCGGAACGTTGTGATATTTATACCGATGTAAAAGGTGTTTATACTTCTGATCCGAGAATGGTTAGAAATGCTACAAAATTAGATACAATTACGTACGATGAAATGTTGGAATTGGCAATGGTCGGAGCTGGAGTTATGCATCCTCGTTCTGTTGAAACAGCTAAAAAATTTAACATTCCTTTGAGAGTAAGAAGCAGTTTCTATACTGACGATCTAGGTACAATGATTACAGGAGCAAATGATATGGAATTAGATAAACCCGTCGTTGGTGTTGCAGTTGATTTTTCACAAATTAGAGTAGTTGTTTGTGAAGTTAAAGATGAACCGGGTGTTGCTGCAAAAATCTTTAAAAAATTGGCTGAAAACAATATAACTGTTGATATGATTATTCAATCTTATGCAAGAGCTTTTAATCACACTAATGATATTGCATTTACTATCAATCGTGAAGATAAAAATAAAACAATGGATATTTTAAATGCAATAAAAGAAGAAGTTGGTGCAAAAGAAATTCATCTTGATGAAAATACTGCAAAACTTTCAATTGTTGGTGCAGGTATGATGGATAGACCAGGTGTTGCAGCTCAAATGTTTGAAACACTTTCTGATTTAGATGTAAATATTAAAATGATATCTACTTCAGAAATAAAAATAAGTTGTTTAATTGATGGTGAAAAAGCTGAAAAAGCTTGTAATAAAATACATGAAGTATTTAAATTAAGTAGTGATGAAATTGTAGAAGTAAAAGGCACATTGCCGACATTATAGGAAAGGAAAAGAGACATGGAAAAAACGATTGAAATTAGAATTTCAAAAAATGTTATTTTGTACCTCTTGGCGATACTAGGATTGATTGCAACAGTTGCATTAGCTGTTGTTTATTACAATGCGAACTTTAATCCTGCAGCAGGGCCAAGTTTTTGTACGGATCAAAACAACCCGGTTGTAAATTGTGATGGTATTGCTAAGTCAGTAAATTCCCAATTCTTAGGTATTCCATTAGCATATTGGGGAATGTTATTTTATTTAGTTGTAATCTTATTATTAGGTTCTAGTAAATTGAAAAACCTAAGAGGTTTTGGTTGGATGGAAGTATTTAAAAATCCTTGCAGTTATATTGCAACTTTAGGATTATTTTCATTCCTTGTATCAATGATTTTGGCATTGGTAAGTTTTATCTCTTTAAAAATGATATGTGTACTTTGTGTTGTAACATATTTTGTTAATTTATTTATAGCACTTTTTGCATCAGAATTTTCCGGAGAAACTTTTGGTGCTGCAATAAAAACTACAGTAGTTGATTTTCTAGAATCATTAAAAGTTCAAAAATATTTAAGAGCTTTTGTTGTTGTTTTAACCTTAGCTGTTATTTTCTTAGCAGTAACAGGAACAACTTATGTGTTGACCCCTCAAGTTAATGATGTTAAGTTCATGGATCAATTGTACGAAAAGAAAACAAATGAATATGCAGATGTTGCGAAGGGTAATATCTTAGGTGCTAAAGATGCAAAAGTAGTTGTTAAAATGTATTCAGATTTACAATGCCCATACTGTGTAATGGAAAACAGAATAATGCATAAAGTAGCACAAGATTTTTCTAACGTTAGAATAGAATTCGTTCATTATCCGTTAGATAATGCTTGTAATAAGAACATTCAATCACCATTCCATGTAGGTGCTTGTGATTATGCTAAATTAGCATTAGCTGCTAAAAAACAAGATAAATTATGGAAAATGGTAAATATCTTATTTGAAGAAAAGCCAGGATCAGTTAATGATGTTTATTCTGTTGCTAAAGGAGAAGGCTTTGATGTTAAAAAATTAAAAGCTGATTTTGCCTCTGCTGATGTTAAAAAAGAATTGTTAGCAGATATTGATGAAGCGACAGAAATGAACGTTCAAGGAACTCCTGCGTTCTCTATAAAAGGCAAATTATACGTTGGCGTAAAACCTTATAATGAATTAAAGGCTATATTAATTGAAGAAGGAGCAAAGAAAAACAAATAAGGTTTTACTTCATGCGTGTTGCGGAATTTGCTCGGGTTATCCGATAGAATTCTTATTAGAAAATCAATATTTACCGGTTGTGTATTTTTATAATCCGAATATACAGCCGGTAAATGATTATATAAAGAGATTAGATTCAGAGCGTATATTGTGCGAACACTATGGAGTAGAACTAATAGAAGATGTTTATGAACCGGATGTATTTGAGGAATACATAAAAGGTTTAGAAACAGAACCTGAAAGAGGCAAGAGATGCGACAAATGTTTTGAACTTCGCCTCTCTCGTACTGCTGTAAAAGCAAAAGAGTTAGGTATAGATGTTTTTACAAGTTCTATTGCTATAAGTCCTCATAAACTTTATAATCACTTAAAAGAAATTGGCGAAAGAATTGCAAATGAGCAAAACCTAAAATTTATGGCTGTTGATTTCAAAAAGAAAGATGGATTTTTAAAGACAAATAAAATTGCCAATGATTTAGGGTTATATCGTCAAAATTATTGCGGATGTAAATACAGTTTTAGAAATTAAAAATTTAAGGAGTTAAAAATGGAATGTAAAAAAGATGAAAATAAAATAGAATGTACATGTACATATACAAGCTGCTCGAGACGAGGAATGTGTTGTGAATGTGTTAGACATCATAGAGAAAATGGAGAACTTCCCGGATGTTTTTTTACAGCTGCTGGTGAAGCAACATATGACAGAAGCATAAAAAACTTTATAAATATAATGAAAGATAAAATTTAAATAAATAGGGCATTTTTTTGTTAAATGCCTTTTTTATTTATTAACATTATTAAAAATTATTAAATAAAGTAAATGTTTTAAAAAATGTTATGTTGACACTAAAAAATGTTTGATATACGATTTTTATTGCGCACAGCTGAAATTTGGTATGCAAAAGTTTATATAATAAGTAAAAAGGAAATAAAACTATGGCAACAGGCAATAGACAAAGAATCAGAGTATGTTTAAAAGCATTTGATCATAAATTAATTGATGTTTCTGCTGAAAAAATAGTTGAAACAGCAAAGAGAACAGATGCAAAAGTAGCAGGACCAATTCCTCTACCTACAAAAAGAAGAATTTATTGTGTATTAAGATCACCACACGTTGATAAAAAATCTCGTGAACATTTTGAATTAAGAACACATAAAAGAATTATTGATATTTACGAAGCAACACAACAAACAACAGAAGAATTAAGCAGATTAGATTTACCTGCTGGTGTTGATATTGAAGTAAAATTATAAAAATATTTATAGCCTTAATGCTTTGCATTGAGGCTTTGATAACAAAAATACAACTAATGCTTTAAGCAATAATGTGAACTACGACTTCAGGCAGTCTGGGGGGTAGCAATCGCAAGAAGAACCCGAAACGGGGAAGAAAGGACAAAATTATGACTCTAGGAGTGATAGGTGAAAAACTTGGAATGACTCAGATTTTTGACGAAAAC
>CADCPD010000078.1 GCA_902803265.1 uncultured bacterium
AAATTGGAACTGTTTCCGAGTAATTTCGTATCATTTGGACACAAATCGAGCGAGCTGAGGGTGAAAGCCGTATGCGATACACGTTTAATGCGAGCGAGTATAAATTGGGACTTGATGTTTCTCGGAAACAGAGTTAAGATGTGTTTCCCCAGAGAATTTCAGAGGTTTTAATGAAGAAAAAAGAACTACAAAGTATTGATTATATCAAACAACGTGCCGATGAAAATTTGACAAAAACAAAAAGCGTATTTTTATACAGGCGAGAACTTGCAATTCGGTTTGCTTTGCGGCAAAAAGAATTTACACAAAAGAAACTTGCAAAAAGACTTAAAATGACAGAAAGCTATGTTTCAAAACTCATTACGGGCAAGAGATATAGCAAGGATTTTGAGTTTTTTGTCAGGTACCACTTGGGAGTAGACTATTTTGGAATATAGGAGGGAGTATGAATATTGTTCAGCCGATAAGGGATAGAGAGAATATAGAGAAAATGAAAGCCGTGCTGAAGCGCAAAAAGCGCGACCTTGTGCTTTTTATTTTCGGAATAAATTGCGGATTGAGAATTTCTGATATTTTGAGGCTCGATGTTAGTGACGTTAAAGGACGGGATTTTATTGAGATACGAGAAAAGAAAACCAATAAAAACAAACGCTTCCCGATTAATCCTGAGCTTAAAGTTGTGCTTGAAGATTTTGTCAAAGACCGTGACCCGGATGAACCGCTATTTATAACGCAGCAACATAATCGGCTTGACCGCAATCAGGCATATAGGATTATAAGCAGAGCCGCAAAACTTCTGAATATTCCTGACCGTATCGGCACACACTCGCTGCGGAAAACATTCGGCTATCACCACTATATACAGTTTGATAACATTGAACTGCTGCAGAAAATTTTCAACCATTCATACTCCGCCATTACTCTCCGCTATATCGGCATCGAACAGGATATTATCGACGAAAGCTATATGAATTTTTATCTTTAGCAGTATCTTTACATTCTTCCCATGGCCGGATTTCATGCTAATATAGAAAAGTAGGAGAGAGTTTATGGAAAAGATTATTGATGAGATAAATCATCTTGATTTGTTTAATAATGCTGAAAAGAAGAGATTAATTGATAAATTAAGAAAGAATGAAAAAGGTAAAGTTGTTGTTGAATGTTTAATAAGAAAAACTGATATTGTTTTAACTCCGGAAGAAGCTGTTAGACAGCTTTATCTTGATAAATTAATCAATGAATACAAATACTCCCCTGTAAGAATTAAGCTTGAGCATGCAATTCACTTTGGTCGTGAGGTTAAAAGAGCTGATATCGTTATCTTTGAAGAAGAACGCCCAACTACAGAATATATTATTGTTGAACTCAAAAAAGCAAAAGAAAAAGAAGGAAAAGAACAACTTCGTAGTTATTGTAATGCAACAGGCGCAACGATGTCTGTATGGACAAATGGTTCTCAAATAGCATATTACAATAGAAAAGACCCTAATTACTTTGAGGAAATTCCAAACATACCAATTGCCACATTAACATTACAAGATATTTTGAAAGAGAAATACACTTTAAGAGATTTAATTATTAATGACAAAATTTTAAAAGAAAGAAAATCTTTAAAACAAATTATTAAAGATATGGAAGATGAAGTTCTTGCAAATGCAGGGGTTGATGTGTTTGAAGAATGCTTTAAATTAATATTTACAAAGTTATATGATGAATCGTTGAGAAAAGATGATAAAAACTATATAAATAGATTGGTTAAAAAACATTTTAAAGATATTCAGCCGGAATATATGGAATATTTAGAATTCATTAAAACTTTGGATAACGAGGATTTCGAAAATCTTGATTTCCGTAACAGAGGAGAAACTGATTTAGCATTAAAAAATAAAATCCAAAGTTTATTTGACGGAGCAAAAAAACAATGGAAAGGCGTATTTACAGATGATGCTAAAATAAACCTTTCCCCGTCTCATTTATCAGTATGCGTTTCAAGTATTCAAGATGTTAAGCTATTTAATTCTAATTTACAAGTTATAGACGAAGCTTTTGAATATTTAGTTAATAAATCCTCTAAGGGTGAAAAAGGACAATATTTTACCCCAAGACATGTCATCGATATGTGTGTAAAAATACTGAACCCTCAAAAAGGCGAACATATGATAGATACGGCATCAGGTTCTTGCGGATTCCCGGTACATACAATTTTTAAAATAACTGGAAAGTTGTTTTCAAATGCCGACATACCTGAAGATGAAAAAGATAATATTTTAAAAATATTTGGAATAGATTTTGATGAAAAAGTTGTTCGTGTTGCAAGAACTCTTAATTTAATTGCAGGAGATGGTAACACAAATGTTTTGCATTTGAATACATTAGATTATGATA
This sequence comes from uncultured bacterium, assembly GCA_902803265.1. Classification (GTDB taxonomy): domain Bacteria; phylum Cyanobacteriota; class Vampirovibrionia; order Gastranaerophilales; family Gastranaerophilaceae; genus UBA791. The sequence continues at coordinate 2,386 of CADCPD010000078.1, forward strand.
GATGGAAAACTACAATTACATCAAGGGATTGGTTGAGTGTATATGGTAACGGCTTAGAACGACTTGAAAAATTACAAAAGAAAAAGGATTCTTATAAGGAATTTAACTTTGATATACTTATGGCAAACCCTCCTTTTGCCGGTGATATAAAAGAGCAAACAATTCTTGCAAAATATGATCTTGCTTTCAATGACGTGAATAAAAATAAAATGAAATCAAAAGTTGGAAGAGATATTTTGTTTATAGAAAGAAATCTTGATTTTGTAAGACCAGGTGGACGACTTGCAATAGTATTACCACAGGGTAGGTTTAATAATGCGTCTGATCTTGATATTAGAAAATATATAGCAGATAAAGCGAGAATCCTTGCTGTTGTTGGTCTAGATGTAAATACTTTCAAACCTCATACAGGTACAAAAACAAGTGTAATATTTTTACAAAAATGGAACAACGATGATTCTGATAAAAAATATTACTGTCCCCAAGTCGAAGATTACCCGATCTTTTTCGCCGTATCAGAAAAAAGTGGTAAAGATAATTCCGGAGAGTATGTTTACGCTAAAGATGAAAGCGGTAGATTAAAACTAGATAACCATGGTCACTATATTGTAGATCACGATTTACATAACCATGATAAAGATTTACCAGATGGAATAGCAGAGGCATTTATTGATTTTGCTAAATCTGAAAAATTATCTTTTTGGAGTGACAGATAATGCAATATTCGGTTGTACAAAAAAAAGAAGTAAATAAAACTGCAACACTACGTTTTGATGCAGAATATTTTGAACCAAAATATCTAAAAATAATTGAAATGATAGAAAAAAAATCTAAAGATTTTATATCTTTGGATCAACTCGGATTGAAAATTGACGCAAGTGCATTTTATCCAGCACTCGAGCCATATTACAATGAAGGGAATCTACCATTTATCCGGGTACAAGATACTGATATAAAAATTGATTATGACAACTGCATAAAAATTCCGGAAACCATTACCCAAAATCCTGATTTTTCGACATTAAAAATTACAAATTTAGGTGACATAGTTATAACAAAAGGCGGTAGCATTGCACGTGTAGGTTTTATAAAAAAGAAAAGTGCTGTTTGTAGAGACTTAATTTTTTTAAATGCATCCATATTGCCTAATTTTGAATATAAATTCTTATACATATATTGTCTATCATATATTTATAAAGATTTACTAATAAGATCATCTTCGATGACAGCACAACCACATTTAACAATAACACTTGTTAAAGACATACCTATATATAATCCAAAACAGGATTTTAAAATTTTTATGGCATCGCTTTTTGACAAGATTATTGAATTGGATGGATTGATAAATAGTAATTATAAAAATGCTGAAAAAATACTTTTAAACGAACTTGGCATTCAAAATTGGCAACCAAAACATGAATTATCATACGTAAAAAACTTTTCTGATGTAAATTCAGCAAATCGCTATGATGCTGAATATTTCCAACCTAAATATGATGAAATTATAGAAAAAATTAAATCATACCCAAATGGTTGGAATACAATAGGAAATTTATTTGATCAGAATAGAGATTCGTTTATTGTAAAGAAAGACGATAAATATAAGTACATCGAAATCGGAAGTATTAACACATCAAATGGAGAAATAACATTTGAAGAAGTTCAAGGGAATGATTTACCCGCAAATGCAAAGATAAAACTTCATACAAGCGATATTCTTATCTCAAAAGTACGTACTTATAGGGGTGCTGTAGCAGTTGTTGAAAATTCTGACTATATAGGTAGTGGAGCATTTACAGTATTGCATGAAAAATTAAATTCTCAGATTAATAAAGAAACACTATATACTTTCTTCAAATTAAAACCTATTCTTGATTTAACTCTAAAATATAACACCGGAACATCTTATCCTACAATAACAGATGAGG
>CADCPD010000079.1 GCA_902803265.1 uncultured bacterium
ACGAAAAAAAAGAGCCGAGTGCAACTCAGCTCTTTTTACTGTTTTTAATTAAAAACTATTTTCCATTAACAACAGTTTTGAATTTTTTACCAGCTGAAAATGCAGGAACTGTTTTAGCAGGAATTTTAATTTCTTTACCTGTTTGAGGGTTTCTGCCGTTTCTAGCAGCTCTCTTACGAGGTTCAAATGTACCAAAACCAACTAAAGTAACTTTTTTACCTTTAGCAACTGTTTTTTGGATTGTATCTATTAAAGCACCTAAAACTTCATTAGCATCTTTTTGAGTAACTTTTGCTGATTTAGCGATTTCTTGTACTAATTCTTCTTTGTTCATTTTGAATTCCCCTTTCTTATGTTGTACATGCATTATTATATGTAATACATAAATTTATGCAACCATATTAAACAAAATTAATATATTCAGCCTTTCAATTGTCTGTAATAGCTATAAATAGTGCCTTTTAGGAATTTACATTTTTTTAAATTTTTGTTATATTTTGAAATATTTTATTAAAAAACCTCAAAAACCATGCCTTAAAGCATGGTTTTTGATATACTTTTGGTATGGAAAATAATAATTTAAAGATTACAATATGCCATTTATATCCCAAGTTACTAAATTTATATGGTGACATAGGAAATATAAAAGCATTAAAATTTCGCGCAGAAAAAAGAGAGATAGAAGTCCAACTCAAGGAAGTTAATGTTGGAGATGATATTCCTGATGCTGATATTTACTTTATAGGCGGAGGACAAGATCGACAACAAATAGATGTTTCTTATGAACTTCAAAAACACAAAGAATTTTTATTGCAAAAAAGGGATGAAAACAAAGTTTTTTTAGCAATTTGCGGAGGATATCAACTTTTAGCGGATTATTTCCAACCAATAGAAGGTGAAAAACTTATTGGAATAAGTCTTTTAAGCGGATATACAATCGGGGGCAAAAAGAGATTTATCGGTAACGTTACAGCAAAAACAGAATATACAAAACCAGAGACTCTTGTAGGATTTGAAAATCATTCAGGCAGAACTTATCTTACAGGAGATACAAAACCTCTTTCAAAAATCATTGTAGGCAACGGAAATAATGGCGAAGATTCAACAGAAGGTGCAAGATATAAAAATGTTTTCGGTACTTATCTACACGGTTCATTTTTACCTAAAAACCCTCATTTTACAGATTATTTAATAAAATTGGCGATTGGTAATGAGATTGAACTTTCAGAACTTGACAACACTATTGAAATGGATGCTCATAAAAGCCTTATAAACAAACCATACTAAAGGTATCAAATTAACATTATGAATAAGAGAAAACTTTTTGCATTACTAGTTACAATATCTTTTCTTGTACTAATTTTTTACAAAATTGATATACACAATTTAGTTCAAACTTTTAAAATTTTTAATTTTAAAAATCTTTTACAAATCATTATTTTATATATGTTTGGAATGTATTTAAGAGGATTTAGATTTAAAGCTGTATTACTTGATAATAAAAAATATTCTGTTCTTGAATTAGGTGAAAATTTTATTATGGGAAGCTTTTTAAATATATTTCTTCCGGCAAGAGGAGGAGATTTATACAGAGCTTACAAACTAGGTTCCGATAAAGATGAGCGAAAAATGAAAATTTTAGGTTCTATATTAGTTGAAAGAACTTTTGACGGTATTTGCGTATTTTGTATATTGTTGTTTGCGGTTTTAATGTATTGTAAACAGCAGTGGATTATAAATGTAACATATTCTGTCGGATTTTTATTTTTTGGATGCTTAATAGTCTTTTGGCTAATTTTTAAATTTAACAAAATTGATTTTATTTGTGAGTATTTAATTAAACTGGTATCTAATACTCCGGAAAAGATAAATAAACCTTTAATCAATATAATAAAAAACATGAAGACTCAATTAAATTCATTTATAGAAGGTTTTAGCGTTTTAAACAGCTTTAAATATACATTAAAAACATTTGTTTGGACGGCAATACCTTGGCTTTTAGAATGCTACATTGCATATTTGATAATAAATAGTTTTAATCTTCATTTAGGATTTGCTGCAGCATTATTTGTAATAAGTTTAATATCATTTTCAACAATGATACCGTCTGCGAGCGTATTTATAGGGCCATATCAATATGCATACATATTAGCTCTTGGAATATTTGGGATTGATAAATCTTCAACGCTTGCAATCTCAACCGTTCATCAAAGTATTTTATTGATTTCTCAGGGGTTAATGTGTCTTTTTATAGTTCTTAAAAATAATTTTTTACTAAAAAAATAAATTTCTTTGCAATAAAATCTTAAAGGTATACAATATTATTGATTGGAGAAAATAATATTATGTACGACCCTAAATCATCAAAAGCAGAAGAATTTATAAATGAAGAAGAAATTTTAAATACACTTGATTACGCCGAAAAAAATAAAAACAATAAAGAATTGATCGATGAAATAATCAAAAAAGCCGAAGAAAGAAAAGGTTTATCGCACAAAGATGCAGCTGTATTATTAGCTTGCGAAGATAAAGAACAAATTGATAAAATATATAAACTTGCAGAGCAAATCAAAAAAGATTTTTACGGAAACAGAATTGTTTTATTTGCTCCGTTATATTTATCAAATTATTGTGTAAATGGTTGTGTATATTGTCCATATCACGCTAAAAATACACACATCCCAAGAAAGAAAATGACGCAAGAAGAAATAAAAAGAGAAGTTATAGCTCTTCAAGATATGGGACATAAAAGACTTGCATTAGAAACAGGCGAAGACCCTGTAAACAACCCTATAGAATACGTTTTAGAAAGTATAAAAACAATTTATAGCATAAAACATAAAAATGGTGCAATAAGACGTGTTAATGTTAATATTGCTGCGACAACTGTTGAAAATTACAGAAAATTAAAAGAAGCAGGAATAGGAACATATATTTTATTTCAGGAAACATATAATAAAAAAAGCTATGAAAAACTACATCCTACAGGTCCAAAACATAATTATGACTACCACACAGAAGCTATGGACAGAGCTATGGAAGGCGGTATTGATGACGTAGGATTAGGTGTATTATTTGGTTTAGAAAATTATAAATACGAATTTACAGCCATTTTAATGCACGCAGAACACTTAGAAGCTCGTTTTGGAGTTGGGCCTCATACAATAAGCGTTCCAAGAATAAGAAAAGCAGATGATATTGATCCATCAGCATTTGATAACGGAATAGATGATGAAACTTTCGCTAAAATTGTTGCTTGCATAAGAATTGCCGTTCCATATACAGGAATGATTGTTTCTACAAGAGAATCAGAAAAATGCAGAGAAAAAGTTTTACATTTAGGAGTCTCTCAAATTTCAGGAGGCTCAAAGACTTCTGTCGGCGGATATGATGCAAGTGATTATACAGAAGAAGATTCATCTCAATTTGAAGTATCTGATACAAGAACTCTTGATGAAATTATAAAATGGCTTATGAAAATGGATTATATTCCAAGTTTTTGTACGGCTTGCTACAGAGAAGGCAGAACTGGTGACAGATTTATGGAATTGTGTAAGAAAAAACAAATTCAAAATTGCTGTCATCCAAATGCTTTAATGACATTAAAAGAATATTTGGAAGATTATGCTTCTGAAGAAACAAAACAAATAGGATATAAACTTATAGAAAAAGAACAAGAAACCATCCCTAATGAACGTACAAAGGAAATTTTAAAGAAAAATTTGGATAAAATCGGAAATGGTGAAAGAGATTTCAGATTTTAAAACATATTAAGCAAAAAGGCGCTTGGCAGAATTGCCAAGCGCCTTTTTTAATAAAATATTTATACCAAAATATTTAAGAAATTTTCCAAGAATGTAGGTATTCTTGTTGTTCAGGAGTTAAAACATCAATTTTAACACCCATAGATTCAAGTTTAATATTTGCAATCATAATATCAACTTCTTCAGGAAGCGTTAATAATTTATTAGGCAATTTACCTTGATTTTTAACAAGATATTCAATACCTAAAGCTTGATTTGCAAAAGACATATCCATAACACTTGCAGGGTGTCCTTCTGCTGCTACAAGATTAACTAAACGACCTTCTGCAATAACGTAAATTGATTTGCCATTATCAAGTTTATATTCTTCTAAATTTGGTCTGATTTGTTTAATTTCAACAGCGTGTTCTCTTAAACCTTTTACGTTGATTTCGTGGTCAAAGTGTCCGCAATTTCCTACAAATGAACCATCTTTCATTTCCAATAAATGTTGAACATCAACAACGTGTTTATCACCTGTAACAGCAATAAATACATCACCTTCTTTTGCAGCTTCAGCAATAGGCATAACTCTGTAACCTTCCATAACTGCTTCTAATGCTTTTAGAGGGTCAACTTCGCAAACAATAACGTTTGCACCTAAACCTTTTGCACGTAAAGCACAACCTTTACCGCACCAGCCGTAACCTGAAATTACAACAGTTTTACCTGCCAAAAGAATATTTGCAGCTCTGAAAATACCGTCCATTAAACTTTGACCTGTACCGTATCTGTTATCGTATAAGTGTTTTGTCATACTTGAATTAACACCGACAGCAGGAGCTTTTAATTTACCTTGATCTTCTAAAGCCTGAAGTCTAATAATACCTGTTGTTGTTTCTTCAGTAGAACCAATAATATGTTCTGCAAGTTCAGGTCTTTCGTCATAAATTGTTGACATAATATCACAACCGTCATCAATAATTATATTAGGATTGTGGTCTAAAGCAACTCTTACGTGATCTCTATATGCTTCAACTGTTTCGCCTGCATAACCGTAAACCGGAATTTCCCAATATTTAACCAAAGCTGCAGCAACATCATCTTGTGTTGATAAAGGATTTGATGCAACCAAAACTGCATCAGCACCACCTGCTTTCATTACTGTACACAATGCTGCAGTATCTTTTGTAACATGTACACAAGCAGATAATTTTAAACCTTTAAACGGTTGTTCTTTTATAAATCTTTCTTGAATACTTCTTAATACCGGCATATCTCTTAATGCCCATTCAATATTATTTTTACCTTGTTCAGCAAGGTTAATATCTTTAATATCACATCTAACCATTGTTTCTACCATTTTTATTCCCTTTCGTAAGCTAAACTTATAGTTATTTCCTTTTCGTTAATCTCTGTTATTGCCCATCTTATAGGTTCAATATTTTGTTTTTTTAATTCACTTTCTATATACTCCGTTGAAATGTTTTCAACGTATTTAATATTTATACTGTCTGAAATTATCATAAAATAAATTCTACTCTACTGTAACAGATTTAGCAAGATTTCTTGGCTGATCGACATCTTTTCCTAAGAATTCAGCAATATAGTATGCCAATAATTGTAAAGGCACAATTGCCATAATTGGTGAAATCATTTCGTGAACATGAGGAACATTAAGAACATAGTCAAATAAATCCTCAAGTTTGTCATCCATTGAATCAGTAAGTGTAATCATTCTTGCATTACGAGCTTTTGCTTCCTGCGCGTTTGAAAGAATTTTTTCATAAACCTTACCGCTCATCATTATTGATAAAACAGGTAAAGTTTCATCAAGCATTGCAATAGGACCGTGTTTTAATTCTCCTGCAGGATAACCAGTTGCATTGATGTAACTTATTTCTTTTAGTTTTAAAGCTCCTTCTAAAGCTGTTGCATAATTCATACCGCGAGCAATAAATATAAAGTTTTTAGAGCTTGAATACATCCTTGCACATTTTTGAATTTTTTCTTTTTTAGTTAAAAGTAATTCAATTTTTTGAGGCAATAAAAGCAATTCATTTTTTATGGTTCTAACATAATCTTTATCAGCAGACTCTTTAATTTCCGCCAAATGTAGTGCTAATGCATAAAACGCCATTAATTGCGCAACGTAAGATTTAGTTGCGGCAACAGAAACTTCAATACCTGCATTAACAGGAATTAAACTATCAGCTTCTCTTGCCATAGCAGAATCAGGTCTATTTGTAATAATTAAAATATGAGAACCTCTTGCTTTTGATTGCTTAACAGCCGTTAAGGTGTCTGCTGTTTCGCCTGATTGAGAAACTCCAATCACAAGAGTATGTTCATCTGTAACTGTTGTTCTGTAAATATATTCACTTGAGGCTTCAACATCAACAGGAATATTACATAATTCTTCAATTATATATTTACCTACCATTGCTGCATGAAGCGATGTTCCGCAAGCTACAACCTGTATTCTGTTAAGATTTTTAAGTTTATCTTTATCAAGTTTAACTTCATCAAGTCTTACCGGTTCGTTTGCAGAATGTAATTTGCCTGATAAGAAATTTCTTATAACATCAGGTTGTTCATGAATTTCTTTAAGCATAAAGTGTTTATAACCCATTTTGCTCAAAGCAATGGGTTCCCAAGGTAATAATTCAACTTTAGGATTTACCTTGTTATTGTTATCATCAAATAACTCAATTGAAGTTGGAGTTAAAACCGCAATTTGATTATCATCTAAATAAATAGCTCGTTTTGTATGTTCAATAATAGCTGGAACATCTGATGCTGCAAAATTTTCACCTTCACCAACGCCAATTAAAAGAGGAGCATTTCTTCTTGTTGCAACAATTGTATTTGGTATATCCTGATGAATAATACAAAGAGCATAAGCTCCTTCAAGTTCTTTTGTTGCTAATCTTACAGCTTCTTTCAAATCTTTTACTTCTTCATATTTTAAATTAACTAAATGCGCAACGGTTTCTGTATCTGTTTCAGATTTAAACTCACAACCTTTTGCTTCAAGCATTTCTCTTAATTCTTTAAAATTTTCAATAATACCGTTATGAACAACAGCCAATTTGCCACAATTACTTGTATGAGGGTGAGCATTGACTTCATTTGGAATACCATGAGTTGCCCATCTTATATGTCCTATACCGACATTAGCCGTTTTTATTTCATCTTTTTTTGTTGCAAGAAGGTCTTTTAAATTTTGAAGTTTGCCTTCTGCCTTATAAACCTTTGTTTTGTTGTCTGCAATTACAGCGACGCCTGATGAATCATAACCTCTGTATTCAAGAGAACTTAATCCGCCTGTTAATATATCGGCAACATCTTTTTCGCCTACATATCCAACTATTCCACACATAAATTTTATAACCTTTCTGAAAAATTTTTAAACTTACCTACATTTTAACATAAAAAACTCTGTTGCAAATAATTTCTATTAGTTGTAAATTAAGAAAAAATAAAGATTTTAGGAGAAAATATGAAAAAAATATCCGTCATTTTATTTATTTCAATATTCATAAATTTTATATCTAATGAAGCTTTCTGTAAAATAGTTACACAAGATGAAGTTTTCATTGATAACGGAATAACAACGGATAATATATGGAAAAAATTGGGCACAAGAGAAGAAAAAATAAATCTTGTAGGTTCAAGACTATTAAACGAAAATAAAATTCCTAAACGTGTATTTTTCAAACTTGAAAAAGGTAACTATATAGTTAACGCTTCTGCAAGATATATAGATAAACAAGTAACGGTTTATGCCGGATTATTAAATTATGTGGATAATGATGATGAACTTGCAGCTATTTTAGCCCACGAAATAGCTCATGATATGGATTTTTATAAAGGTTTTGGACAAACTATTGTTATGGCATTTAATAAAAAATCATACGAATATAAAGCTGATTTAGCCGGTATTGATTACATGGTGAAGGCTGGCTATAACCCTGTTGCAATGCTAACAATAATGAACAAAATCGGAGGAGAAAGTGTTTTGGATTGGCGCTTATCCGCATCGCATCCAAAAACCTCAAAAAGATTAATGAAAGATTACGAATACATTTACAAAAAATATCCTAAATACTTAAAAAGCGATATGACAAAAAGTGTATACTACAAAACTTGGATAAATACCGCAGAAAAAGATATTCAAAAATTTGAACAAAGAGAAAAAGAAAGAGCATTAAAAAGAGAGGCTATTTAATGAATCCCGTAACAAATATAAAAGAAATAATTTTCAATTTAGGCATGAAAAATTATCATATGAAAAAAATTTTTATACTTTTTTCTCTAATATTATTTACTTCTCAAACAGCACTATCTGCGGAAAAAATACCTGTAAAAATAACACCTGCGGAACTGATTTCAACTCACCACGATGAAGTTGAAGTTGGAGATTATTTTAAATTTAAAGTTACAGATGATGTATATGTTAATGACAGACTATACATTTCAAAAGGTGCAGCAGTAGCCGGATTGGTTTCAAGCCTTCATGAAAACGGGTATTTTTTCGACAATGCAGAAATAACATTTAACCCGTTTAAGGTAAGAACTGATGATGGCAAAGTTATAACTATAAACTCAACGCTGGTTTTAAACAGAAAAGATTTTGTATGCAAAACTTTCGGAGATAAAATCGTAAAATACGTCGGAGTTGCTTTCAGAGGTAATGAAATAAAAGTTGAACCAAACTCAACAGAATATAATATTTTCCTGATAAAATAATTATTCCTGATATCTTCGTTTCATAATAACGTTGTTATTTTCGTCATAAGCATTATTGCCCACCCAGTGAGCAATTAATTTTTCATCCGGAGAATAAATATATGTTTCCTCTTTGGAAACACGAACTCCCATATTTATAAGATTGCCTGTAGTATCGTATTTATAAAAATTATACGGATAATTTAAAGAAGATTTTTGGTCAATGTAAATTAAAAACCCATCCGCATCATAATAATAAACGCTGTAAGGTTCGTCTTTATATAAAACCCCATAAGTGGAATCCGAAAAGAAAGCAAGGGTTCTGTCTTTTAATTCAAGATTACCTTTAATAATATTTTGTAAGTTGGATTTATTATCGTAATCATAAAGCTTTGAGTGAAAAATTTTTTTATTTATTTTATACGCAATACCATCTGCAACTTGTTCTCTTGCAGAACTAACATTATACTCAGCAGACCCAAAAAGCAATGTTTCAGCCATTACAAAAGTCTGATTAAATAATACTCCAATTGACATAATCAACAAAAAAAGTCGAACATTCATACTATTTTTTTAATGATAAATAAAATTATGTCAAAAAATATGATATCATTAGAGTACTATGTTAAATAACATAAAAGCGTATTGTACAAATAACAAAATAAAACTCATAATCATTGGAATAATTCTGCTGACATTGTTAAAAACCTATTTGATAATCGAAAGCAGAATAACTTTAGTTCCTGATAAAGTTTATGAAATAAATACACTTCCAAACATTTGTGAAAAAGTAAAAGCAGGAGGGTTTTCCGATATATTTTACAAAAAAGGTAAATTATATCTTTTAACAGACAGAGGCCCAAACAGCGATATTAAATTTATATCAGACAAAGAAGTTCGAATTTTTTACTGTCCTGATTTTATACCTTCAATATACGAAGTCGATTTAAAAGAAGATGGTGGGATAAAAGTTAATGAACAAAAATCTATAAACGGAATTGCCGGAGTTCCTGTAGATGAAAACTTTGACTGCTTACCTATTTCTCCAAAAGGAAGCCTTCTTGAGCCAAAACTCTCAGGAGCAGATACAGAATCATTTATAATTGACAGAAAAGGAAATTATTGGTTAGGAGAAGAATATTATCCATCAATAATTAAGTTGAATAAAAATTTGGAAGTAGAAAAACGTTTTGCACCCAAAAATTCTTCTATTCAAAATCCTAACATAACATATAATTTACCGGAAGAATTAAATTCTATTCAAAGAAATTACGGATTTTCGGCTATGGCATATGATGGGGGGAACCACATTTATGTATTTACACAAAGTACTTTAGTCGGAGACTTATACGGGAGAATTATAAGATTCAATATAAGAACAGGCAAACCTAACAAAGTTTATAAATACGAATTAGGGGAGAATTCATCTGTATCCGGTGCTGTTATGTATAATAAAAATACTATTTTAACAGTAGAAAACAGAAATGGTATCAACCAAATAAGACAAATAACATTAAAAGGAAAGATTATAAAAAGTAAAAATTTATATCCTCTAATAGGTTTGAATAAAATTGATAATCATACAAAAATAGAAGGTATTGCCTACGGCAACAAAAAATTGTATATCGTTAATGATAATGATTTTGGAATGAATGAAGATAACAGAATTGATAATTTTATATTAGAATTTACTCTAAAGTAATTGTAAAATTAATATCTGGTTTAGCAAAAACATTTTCAGGTTTTTCTTTCCAAAGTTTTAATTCAAAAGTTGCAGGAGATGAAATTAAATTAAAGAAAAGTTCTTCCTGATAAGAAATATTATTATTGCATCCTCCGCTTACTCCGCAAGATGCATCAAGTCTTATAGCATCTTTAAATTCATAAATATTTTTAGAAATATTATCCATTTGATTTACAAATTTTATATTGTTAACTTTACGGCAAAAACCATATTTAAAGCCTAAATCTCTGGCATTCAATCCGACAAGCTTAAATAATCTTTCTCGTTGTCTTTCTGGCACTTTATATGTTAAATAAAAAGTTTTATCATCTTTTGAAAAATTCATATGTTCCGGTAAAAGATAATCTGATTCTGTACAATTCATATATTCATTAGGAAAATAAACATAATCAATTCCGACAAGAATAGACGGATTATTAATAAATTTGCTTTCTTTGGTCATACTTTGATAAGCCAAAGTGTTTGGACCAACACAAGAAAAAGCTCTAACTCCAACCCATTTTTTATTTTCTTTTATTCCACCAAAGACATCTTCATTCGGAACATAGTTTTTATCATTAAAAATTGTTTTGTGTACATAATATTTTCTAAAATTATAAATTTGCTCTTTTGAAGAGGAATTGTAGTTAGAAAGTCCGTTAAGTTTTATATTCCCTGAAATCCAATATTGAGTAGTATTTTTTATTTCAAAAATTTTATTAAACCAATTTTCAGAATCCTGCTCACTTTCAGAATCTGCAGTAATTTCTTTTTCTGCAAAAAGATTAGAAAAAATTTCAGATTGAACGTTCTTAAGAAAATCACGACCAATATCAGATTGAGCACCAACACATATACATATCAGTACTGTAAAAAATATTAAAAATTTTTTCAATTCGGCTTCTGGTGTCATAATTCTATAAACAAATATACCATAAAATATAAATATTATATAGAACTAAAATTTTAAATAAAATAAGACATTTGTATATAATGTTAGGGATTTTAAAAGGAAGTATGGCTATTGCTACGTTAAGATATCCGTGATAAAATTAATTTGACTTGGGACAAGGAGAGAATTAATGATAAACTTTCTAATAAAATTAATGGGAGACCCTCACGAAAAGAAAATTAAAAAGATAATGCCCATTATTGAACATATCAACAAACTGGAAGAAGAATATTCAAAACTTTCAGATGAAGAATTGAGAGCTAAAACAGAAGAATTTAAGTCAATAATAGCCAAAAGACCAACTTCTGAAAATTATAAACAAGATAGAATGTTGGAAAAAGAAACTTTGGACAAAATTCTTCCGGATGCATTTGCAACAGTAAGAGAAGCCGGAAAACGTGTTTTAAATATGCGCCACTTTGACGTTCAATTGATAGGTGGATATTTCTTACACAATGGTCATATTGCAGAAATGAGAACCGGTGAAGGTAAAACTTTAGTTGCAACACTCCCTGCATATTTGAATGCTCTTACAGGAAAAGGTGTTCATGTAATTACAGTAAACGATTACCTTGCAAAGCGTGATGCTGAATGGATGGGGAAAATTTATAAATTTTTAGGTTTGTCAGTCGGGGTTATTCTTTCGGGAGGAAGAAGCACAGAAAGTTTTGAAAATAAGAAAAAAGCCTATGAATGCGATATTACATACGGAACAAATAATGAATTCGGCTTTGATTATTTAAGAGATAATATGGCAGGAAGTCCTGAAATGCTGGTTCAAAGACCGTTTAATTATGCAATAATCGACGAAGTTGACAGTATTTTAATAGACGAAGCAAGAACTCCGTTAATTATAAGCGGACGACTTGAAAAATCAGCCGAAACATACAGAACAATGGCAAAAATTGCTCCTCAACTTGCTAAAGACACAGATTATGAAGTTGATGAAAAAAATAAAAATATTATTCTAACAGAAGATGGTATTGATAAAGCGCAAGAATTATTAGGCATAAAAGACCTATTTGATATCGCAACCCAAAATGCTCATCACTTAATTCAAGCTCTTAAAGCAAAAGAATTATTCATAAAAGATACAGATTACGTTGTAAAAAACGGAGAAGTTTGCATTGTCGATGAATTCACCGGAAGATTAATGGAAGGCAGACGTTGGTCTGACGGTCTACATCAGGCAATAGAAGCAAAAGAAAAGGTTAAAATTCAAGATGAAACACAAACTCTTGCAAGTATAACCTTCCAAAATCTGTTCAGATTGTATCCGAAATTATCAGGTATGACCGGTACAGCAATGACAGAAGAAGCTGAATTTGGAAAAATATACAACCTTGAAGTAACCACTATTCCTACAAACAAACCTGATATAAGAGAAAATTTATCAGATGTTATTTACAAAACAGAAAAGCAAAAATATTTATCGGTGGTCGATGAAATAATAGAAATGAACAAAAAACAAAGACCCGTTTTGGTTGGTACGATAAGTATTGAAAAATCGGAATATATCTCACATTTATTAAAAGAACGAAAAATTCCACACAATGTACTAAACGCAAAACATCACGAACGTGAAGCATATATAATAGCCCAAGCCGGTAGAGCTGGGGCTGTTACTATTGCAACAAATATGGCAGGTCGTGGTACAGATATTTTGCTTGGTGGTAATGCTGAATACCTTGCAAAAGAAGAATTGGAAAAACTTAATATAACACCGGACAGCGAAAATTACGAAGAAAAGAAGACCGAACTTTTGGCACAAATGAGAGCACAAACAGAAGAAGAACACAAAAAAGTGGTAAGAGCCGGAGGTTTGCACGTAATAGGTACCGAACGCCACGAATCAAGACGTATTGATAACCAGTTAAGAGGTCGTGCAGCAAGACAAGGAGATCCTGGTTCTACCAGATTTTTCTTATCTTTGGAAGATAATTTAATGCGAATATTTGGCGGTGAAAAAATTATTGCCCTTATGAACGCTTTAAACGTAGAAGAAGATATGGCAATTGAAAATCCGCTAATAACAAGACAAATTCAATCGGCTCAAAAGAAAGTTGAAACTTATCACTTTGATATAAGAAAGAGCGTACTTGAATATGACGATGTTATGAATATTCAAAGAGAAAAGTTTTACGCACAAAGAAGAAAAGTTCTTAACGGAAAAAATCTTTCTGAAGACGTAAAATATATGATAGAAAAAGAAATTGAAAGATTACTTTTGAGCTACATTTCACCAGAAATGAATACAGCGGAATATGTTTATGAAGACCTGGAAAGATTAATAAAAGAACTTCATTCAATTATTCCTCAAATATATGATATTCAAGTTAATGACATAAAAAATTTAAGATATGACGCTATATATGAAAAAATAAAAGAAAAAGCCTTGAATGAATATCGAACACACGAACTTGAAGTTATAAAGTTCTATAATGATGTACTATCTCAATATGAAGAAGGTTACAAAGAACAAATACCATTTACAGATGATAACATAATGCGAACAATAGAACGTGATATAATGCTAAGAACGGTAGATAACAAATGGATAGACCACTTACATAATATCGATATGTTAAGAGATGGAATAGGTTTAAGAGCATACGGACAAAAAGATCCTCTAATTGAATATAAAAAAGAAGCCTATGACATGTTTAATAATATGATGCACGAAATACAGGGAGATGTTGTAAAACATTTGTTCAGAACGAAATTTGGAATACAAGTAATGGATTCCAGTGAACCAATAGAAACAGATTTATCAAAAGCAGCAGAATCTTTTGATTCATCAGAAAAAGAAACGGAAACAGAAATAAAACCTATAAAAAATGAAAATAAAATCGGAAGAAATGATCCATGTCCTTGCGGAAGCGGAAAAAAATATAAAAACTGCTGCGGCAGATAAAATAATAAATCAAATAAAAAAAGGCACATAACATAAATATGTTACGTGCCTTTTTTATATTAAAAAGTTAATTAGTATTTTAACATAGAAACAACTTCAATATTTGCTTCTTTTTCAAGTTTCTCACGACCGTTAAGACCGTTTAATTCTATCCAAAAAGCAGCACCAATAATATTTGCCTTAGCTTTTTTCATTAATTCACAAGCTGCACAAGCCGTACCGCCTGTTGCCAACAAATCATCAACGATTAAAACATTTTTACCTTCTTCAATCGCATCTTTATGCATTTCTATTGTGCTTGTACCATATTCTAATTCATACGATTGTTTGTATGTTTCAGCAGGAAGTTTACCGGGTTTTCTAACAGGAATAAAACCTACGTTTAATCTGTAAGCTAAAGGCATTCCAACGATAAAACCTCTGGATTCCATACCTGCAATATAGTCAATTTTTTTATCTTTATAATAATCATATAAATAATCGCACATTGCTTTTAAAGTGTCTGCATCTTTCAAAGCAGTAGTAATATCTTGAAACAATATTCCTTCTTTTGGAAAATCTTTAATTGCTCTAATTTTATTTTTTATATCATCTAATGTTTTTGTCATATTATACCTCTCCGATTTGTGACTCTTTCATTTGTTGTTTCTGAATATTAGCTTCTTCTTCTTGTATTAAACCGTGAGTTGTTTTACCCCAAGCCATAGATTTTTTGGTAAACAATATTTTGCATAAGATGAATAGCATCATAGGAAACCAAATTGTTAGAAAATATGCACAAGTTTCGATAGCCTGTTTCAAAGCTTCTTTTCGTGGAACATTATCATATTTTCTCAAAGCTTTTCTTATAGCTTCAGTAAAACAAAATGCTATACAAATACAAGTTAAAAGCAATAAAGCGTTTGACATTGAGAATAAAGAATAGTTAGGGTTTTTACCGATTACCCATTTAAAAGCATGCAATAATCTAAAACCTACTTCAACAATAAACCAAAATGGCATTAAAAACTCAAAAATATAAGCTGTCATATCCAGACTTGCTCTGATGGACATATCACGCGAAGTAAGCACATCACCAAAGTATTCCAAATATCTTCTTATACTACCCTCCAACCATCTTCTGCGTTGTCTGAATAAAGCTCCCCAATAGACAATAGCTTCTTCGTAAACAACAGCTTCGGGAATAAATCTGATATCCCAACCTTTTAAATGCAATCTCGTAGACATATCCAAATCATCGGTTATTGTTTCGTTATTCCAACCGCCAATATCATCAAGAGCTTTTCTTTTAATTAATTCTCCATTACCTCTCAATTCAACTGCACCTTTAATGGAATCTCTATTAACTTGAGTATAGGTATCTAAAGACATTTCATTATTCTGACATCTTGTTAAAAAATTATAGTCTTTATTACTTACGACTTTTCTTGCCTGACAAGCACCTGTATCTTCAGGCTCAAGATAAGGAACCAACTTTGATAAAAAGTCTTTATCAACTCTTGCATCAGCATCAAATACCAAAATAGCTTCGCCGTTAGCCATTTTCAAAGCATCATTTAATACTGCGGATTTACCCGGAAAAGCATTTTTATCTCGAACCAAAGCGCGGACTTTGCCTTCGTGTTCTTTTTCGATTTGTCTTACAATATTTGCGGTGTTATCGTCAGAACGATCATCAATTACGATAACTTCAAATTTTTCATAATCCATTTGCAGAATATTGTCCACAGTTTTAGAAATAACGCTGTCCTCATTATGAGCAGGAATCATAACTGTAACTAGGGGTTTATAAGCAGGATTAAATACTTGCGGATTTTTCTTTAATTGTCTTTTTTTATGACGAGTTGCAAGACTTGAATAAAAAATATATAGTAAAATTACCGCTATCAAGCCAAGTAACCCAATAATAGTAATTATTGTATTTCTATATTGAAGCCAATAAACGGCCCAAATCAAACCTGCTACTAATATGAACAGAACAAATCTTTCTTTCATACAATCTTCTCCGCGTTTATCATTCTACCAAAAAAAGCATGCTTTGACAAAAAAAAAATAATTATTGTATAAAAACTACACAAAATAAATTCAAAACATACAAAATAATTAAGCATATTTTTTGTGTATAATAATCATATGAAGAGAATTTTAATTATATTTTTAACAATATTAATAACTACATTAAAAGCAACTGCTATTCAGGAGCATACAGAGCCTACATCAAAACATGATTGCTGCGCACACCATCACCACGAACAAGAAGCAAAAGTTGTAAAAGAAGGGGATTACCTATCAATTAAGGATTGCATTGCAATTGGGTTAAACAATAGTCCGATTATACAAGAGTATGCATATAAATTGGAAATTGCCAGAGCAAATGTTAGTAAAGCAAAATCTGTTTATTTCCCAGAACTCGCAGCAAGCGCCGGAGTACTTCAAACTTATAATTCAGATCACACAGTTTACCTAAGAAATTACCGAGAAGCTCCAAACGTTGGAGTTTCTTTAACTATGATGATATTTGATTTTGGAAAAAATCTTGCAAATATCAGAATGGAAAAATTCTTTGAAATTGCTGCAGATTACGAATTTCAAGATTCAGTATGCAATACAGTTTTTGACATAAAAGAACACTACTATAAACTTTTGAAAGCAAAAGCCGAATATGAAACGCAGTTAATGAATTTAAAATATCAGGAAGACAACATCAAGAAAATTTCTGAATTAGTAAAATCAGGAAAAAAAGATAAGTCTGATTTAGCATTTGCAAACACGGAACTTTACAAAATTCAATCAAAAGTTTTATTTAAAGAAGTTGCATACAAAAATGCCATTGAAGATTTAAACAACTCAATGTATTTAAAGAATGCACCATCATATAATATTTACGAAACTCAAACTTTTGAATTTAAAACTGACATATTGGACAATTTTAAATATTTGGCACAAAAACGTAACGGTAAGACATACAAAGATGAAACCATTTTTTCACACCCAAAATACACTTATGATGAAGCCGTAGAAATTGCATATAAAAAAAGTCCTGATTTAAAAGCCCTTATTGCAGTAAGAGACGCGATGGATCAAGCTCTTTTGTATATTAAGAGAAATTACTATCCGGAAGTAAATATTGGTACAGGATATGAGTTTTTAAATTCTAATGAAGTTACAAACAATTCATTCTCTATAGGTGCAAATATTTCCGCATCAATAAACGCTATGCGCCAAAAATTTAATGTAAAAGGTGCCATTTCCGAGTTAAAACTTGCAGACACACAAATCCAAACATTCAAATCTGATTTATATTTTGCAGTAAAGCAAAGATTAAATACTGTTGATATAACGTACAAAAACATTCCGGTAAAGAAAAAACAATTAAAATACGCATCGGAAAATCTTAAATTAACTGCGGACAATTATTATAATGACAAGATGAAACAAATTGATTTTGAAACAGCAAGAGAGCTTTATTTTCAATCATTAGATGATTATATAAACTCAGAATATAAATACAATATATCTTTAATAGAACTTGAAAAAGCTATGCACGAGCATATGATAGATTTTCATGATGATGCTGAGCACGCAGTCGAATGCCATAGCAAAGAAGTAGGCAGAGCTTTAAGCAAAATGATTTATTGTAATAAAAAGCATAAAGATAGTAACTAAAAAATTTAGCCCATATTACGAAATGGACACTGTTGATATAAAATGATATAGTAAATCTATGGAAGAACAAACAAAAAAAATCAGCAGATTAGTATTAGGACTGATAGTTCTTGTTGGGATATTTTTTAGATTTAATGCGTATATTCAAAATCCATCTTTTTGGTTTGATGAAAGTGCACTTGCATATAATATAATTTCTTTAAAATACATTGAATTATTTGGGATTTTACATTTACAGCAAGTTGCTCCTCCATTATTTTTAATCTCGACAAAATGGATAACATCTGTTTGTGGAACATCAGAATTATGTTTCAGATTTATACCTTTTATAATTGGATGTTTGGCTTTTATACCATTTTATTATTTATTAAAAAGTATATTTGAGAAAAACTCCACAATATATTTTGCAATGTTTTTATTTGCCATAAATCCAAGACTTGTGTATTTTGGAACAGAGTTTAAACCATATATTTTGGATGTATTTTTTGCAATAGCAATATTTTTATTATTTAAAAAAATAGATTTTAAGAATTGGAATTGGAAATATTTATTACTTGCAGGAATAGGCTTAGGGACAAGCATTTGGTTTTCATTCACATCAATTATATTGATATTTGTCGGCTTAATAACAATTTTAATATCCCAGAAAAATATAAAACAATGGTTAATTTTAGTGTCACCAATTGCTGTAAACTTTATTCTTTTTGCAATTTATTATTTAAACATATCACATATGTATCACAAATTTATGACACAATTCTTTTATGCGGAATTTAATCATATAACAATACCTGTCAAATATTTTTTTAGTAATGATATTTCATTTGCTAATTTTGTAATCTATATCGCGATTTGCGTTGGCATATTGTATATGATGATAAACAAAAAGCATTTTGAAACTGCTTTTTTAATGTGGAGTTTTATAATTACAATTGTTTTAAGCCAACTTCACTTATATCCTGCCTATGAAAGATTTATATTATTTTTAATACCATATACAATTATAATTCTGGCTATGGTATTTAATTTTTTAACATCTGCAAAGAAGTTTCAATCAAGATTGGTACTTGTAATTATAATGCTCTCTTTAATACCTACCACATTCCCTAATAAAGGGTCTGAATCCAGAGAATTAACGGCATATTTTTTGGAAAATCTGAATAAAAACGACTTTATCGTTATAGACAATTTAGCCTTACCTGATTTTCTGTTTTACACAAAAAATGTAAAAATGGACAACAAAATCGTTGTTCCGTTTGATAAAGTAAAAGATAGAGTAATGTATAGAACAGGCTCCGGCTTTGAATTTCCCAAAATAGCGGATAGATTTTGGTTTTATTCAACAAGAACAAAAGGGTTTGATAAAATTATAACCAAAGAAGGAGACTTGGAAAAAATAAAAGGCTACAAAATAATGAATAAAATGATAACACCAAACGGCGGAGTTTTCAAAGTGACAAAAGAGTAAAAATAACAAAAGAACTGATGATAATCATCAGTTCTTTTGTTATTTGGGTTATAAAATTTTATTGTTATTTTTCTTACATGTTTAGAATTAATTCTTTATTAATTTCTTTCATCATATCTTTATCATCAAGTTTTATAGCATAAGACATTGCTTTTTGAAGCAAAGATTTTGCCTTATCTTTTTTCTTGTGATCAGACATTAATTCGCCGGCTCTTTTATAGTTTATTGCAATTTTTTCTGTTGAGCCTATTTGTGTATAATTTTGTATTGCATCAGAATAGTATTTTAATGCATCTTTTGGCATATTAAATCTGTCGTATGCAATTGCTCTGTTACTTGATACAAACCCTTTTACATTTGCTTTTTCAGAGTGATTTGCAACTTTTTCAGCTTCTTCATAAAAATCAAAAGCTTTCTTATCATATTTATCAGTAAACATATTTGCGATTTTTGTTAAAAATGTAGATTGAGCTTCATCATTTTCTACTTCGCCGGCATATCCTATTGCTATAAAGTAATGATCTACCGCAGGTTCAAATTCATCAACATCATCATATATCTTTGCCATTGAATAATGCGTTTGAAATTTTAAATTTTTATCTTTTGAATTTTCAAGGGTTTGTTGATAGCAAAGCAAGGCTTCCGGCAATTTATCTTGTCTATCGTAAATTTTTCCCATTTCAAAAGTTATTTTTGGCTTAAGTTCTTTATCTTCAGCTGTATCACTTAAAGTTAAGGCTTCTCTAAATTGTTCTATTGAAGCTTCTCTTTTTGCTTTTATAAATTTTTCTTTTAATTCTCTATCTTTATCTTCAACTACTTGAAGTTGCTCTTGTTCAACTTTGTTGGCAGCTTCTTTTGGCTTTTCCTCTTTCTTATCAGGGAAATTTACAAGAAAATCAACATTAACTTCATCGTCGTCGTATTTGTAGTTTACGTCTTGTAAAAATACAGCTTCAACCCAATTTTGAACGACTTTTGAATCTTTATTTAATGTGTC
>CADCPD010000080.1 GCA_902803265.1 uncultured bacterium
AGCTCCTGTTATTTTGGAGTTAAAAAAATATCCCGAAAAGTATAATGTTATAATATGCAATACGGAACAACAAAAAGAACTTTCAAATCAAACATTATCATATTTTAATTTGAAAGCCGACATTAATTTGGACTGTATGAAACAAAATCAAAGTTTGACTGAAGTTCAGGCAAGAATTTTAACATCACTAAGCGAAGTTTTTAACCAGAATAAAATTGATGCAACAATAGTTCAGGGTGACACAATGACAGTTCTTTGCGGAGCATTAACAAGTTTTTATAATAGAACTCCGATATTTCACATAGAAGCCGGTTTACGTTCTTATGATTTATTTGAACCGTTTCCGGAAGAAGTTATGCGCCAAATGACATCACGTGTTGCAGATTTACATTTTTGTCCTACAGAAAAAAACAAAAAGGCATTATTAAAAGAAGACATTGATAAAAATAAAATTCACGTTGTTGGAAATACCGTAATTGACGCTCTTTTCTGTTTATCGGACAAAACAATAAACAATGCAAAAAAATTCTACGAAGAAAAAAATATAACAGTAAACGATAATACAGTATTAATTACGGCACACAGACGTGAAAATCATGGAGAAAGACTGGATAGAATTATAAATGCAATAAAAACTTTGTCGGAAAAGCATAAGTTTCATAATTTTATAATTCCGGTACATCCAAATCCAAACGTGAAAGAAAAGATTTATAAGAATTTAGACCATATTGAAAATATACACTTATTGGATCCCTTGGATTATCCAAACCTTGTATATTTGATGAAAAATGCAAAATTAATTTTGACAGACAGCGGAGGAATTCAAGAAGAAGCTCCGTCATTCGGATGTCCTACACTTGTAATGAGATATGAAACAGAACGACAAGAAGGCATTGAAGCCGGAGTTTCAACTCTTGTAGGCGCAGATTATGATAAAATTGTCAGTTTGAGTGAAGAGATTTTAGCTCAAGATAAAAAAGATACAAGATTAAAAGTTCAAAATCCATATGGAAACGGAAAATCAGCTCTCCAAATTGAAAAGCTGATTGCCGAATTCTTTAATATATAAAATATATTTTATTCCATTTGCTCAAGTAAAATTCTATCAAATTTTGTTCTGTAAAATTCTGAATTGATGTTTAATTTCGTACTAATTGAAAATAACATTTCCAAAAAGTCTTTATCTCTTTTTGTATGATTTTTTTCAAATTCATACAAAATATCACCCATTTGGATAAATATTTTACTAAAAAAGATATTTTGAGCTTCAGAAATTTCCACATCCATATCTAAGTTTTCAACTTGACTAAAAATATCTAAAGTTGCTTCTGCCTGACTATAATCAAGATTACCGGCAAGAAAAGTTATGCTTTGGAGTATTTTATTTGAAAAAATTCTGCTGGTTGGCATTTTATCAATTTCAATACCTAACAGTTTTGCTTCTGAATTTATATCTGCAGCCTCCTGAAAAAGACTTTCATCAAAGTATGTTTTTTCCCCTGCAAATAAATCATTGAATTTTTTAGTCAATGCGTATTGAGCAGAAATTTTAAATTCATCAGGAATATTTAGTCCTAATGATAACATTTGATGAATAGAACTTTTACCGTCTTCATACATATTTCTGTATGTTTCTGCAAATTTATCCATTTGATCTTTCAATAACATATCCAAAATATTTTTACGTTCTTCAATAAAGATATCTTTTAACGTAAAGTATTTTGAGCCGAAATATTCATCAATTTTTCTAATAATTTCGGTTAAAGGTTGATTTAAGAAAGTTTTAACTAAATCCTCCTGAGATTTTACGTAGTCTTTTTGATTTGTAAAATCTTTAATTGCACAGTGAAAATCTCCGCCTTGATATTGTATTAATACAATCATAGTATCAAAAGTTTCAAGGGTTATATTTGATTTAATTTCCAAATGAGCGACTACAAAATTTGTAGCACCTTTTGAAACCTTTTTATAAGCAATCTTCTTCATTGTATAACAATACAAATCTTCTTCTTCCTCAAAATCTTTAAATAAAGAAGAAATTGCCCACAATGAAGCCATCTGTTTAATACTTACAATACTTGGTCTTACAAATTTTTCGTAAATATCGCGACCGTTACCAAATTCTTTTATGTTACTTTCCGCTTTTTCCAACATTGATAAAAATTCTTCTTCCAAATTTTCATCTGTAAATGATTTTGCAAGCTGAATAGCTCTTGCGGCATATTTCATAATTTGAGTAGTTTCAATACCTGAAATTTCTGAGAAAAACCATCCGCAACTTGTAAACATCAACAAAGATTGTCTTTGAATTTCAAGCAATTTCATTGCAGAAACTTTAGCTTCTCCTGATAAACCATCAACAAAATTAGCTTTTTGATATTTTTTTACATTTAAAATAGAACGATCTAAAATAACATCAATGTAATTATTTCTGGCTGCCCAAACATCTTTAAAGTATTTTTTACCTTCTTCTTCATAAATTGCAGCTAATTTATCTCTCAAAAGATTTAAAGCTTCACGAAGAGGCTTACGCCATTTTTGATTCCATCCCGGATGACCTCCTGTTGAACAACCACAATCGTCAGACCATCTACCAACACCGTGGAAACAACTCCAGCTTGAAGACTGTTTTATATCTACTTCATATTTGACCCCAAATTTATCTAAAAATTCGCCATAATTTACGATTTGGAAGCCTTCATCTTCGGCTCTTACTTTTACAACATAAGCTAAAGCCATATCTCCAAATTTTGTATGATGTCCGTAACTTTCACCATCCGTTGCAATATTTACTAACTGAGGATATTCTCTTTGATCAGAAACACCTTCTTTTAATCTTCTTATAAATTTATTTCCGTCCTTTAAAAGCTCATCAAACGCAACTGATTTAGAAATCGCACCATCATAAAAGAACAAATCAATATATTTGCCCTTGCCATTTTTCAAATAATAACGGTATGGTCTTGCCGGATCAATATTACCCCAGCTTACATCTTGCCAATTATCGGCTTCAATTTTTTTACATCTTAAAGCTTGATATGGAGAAAGAATTGTGAATTTAATACCATTATCAACCAATACACTCAAAGTTTCATCATCAACTGCAGTTTCAGCAAGCCACATACCTTCCGGCTGTCTTCCAAAACGATAAAAGAAGTCTTTTATTCCCCATTTTACCTGAGCTTGTTTATCCTGATAATTTGCAAGAGGCATAATTATATGGTTATAAACTTGAGCCAAAGCATTACCATGCCCGTTATGTTCAATAACACTTTCAATATCAGCCTTTATAATTCTGTCATAAGTTTTGGGAGCATTTTCTTCCATCCAAGACAAAAGTGTCGCACCAAAATTAAAACTCATATATTCGTAGTTATTTACTAAATCCAAAATTTTACTTCTGCTGTCAACGATTTTAGATACAGAATTCGGATTGTAACATTCAAAGCAAATACGTTCATTCCAATCATGAAATGGAGCAGCACTTTCTTGTGTTTCTATAGATTCAAGCCAAGGATTTTCTCTCGGCGGTTGATAAAAGTGCCCGTGTATAGTTAAAAAATTCTTTTTCTCACTCATCTGATAATATCTCCCTATATTAAAAGATTTTAGCATATGACAAAATAAATTTTGTCATATGAATGATTTAATTATACACAAAAATATTTCTACTTATTAGCTTCTTTTTTCTTTAAAACTGTTAAACTGTCAACATCAACCCAAACATCACCTAACGCTGTTGAAAAAACAGTCCCTGTATACTCAATAGTATCACCATTATTTAATTCAATAAATTTTTCGGCCATTTCTCTTGTTAAAAAGTTTTTTATTTCTGAAAGAGGAATATCATTAGAAACATTAGGTCTTTGTATTAAGAAAGTAATATATTTTTCAGAACTTCTCATTGCAGGTTTATAGTCCAAACCTAATATTGAAAATTTATCAAATACGGCATTAATTTTAACTTTTTTATGAAGATATACATCAGGATTATCAACCAAATCTAATGGTTTAACACACATTATGCTTTCAGCTTTTTGAGTTAATTGAGAATTTAAAACAGTTGTTTTTGATTGTTCAACTACAGTTTTAGGAGTTTCCTTTTCAGAAATAGCCTTACTTGATGCAAAATTATTTCCAACACCAAGACCAAGTACAAAAAGCATTAAAGCTACTATTATTTTATTTTTCATTTCATAATCCTTTCATTTATATAAATTATTTTATCATAATAAATTTTATTTACTATTAATCAGAAATCTACTATTCAAAAAATCTGTTAACAATATCGGTATAAATTTAGCATTTAGAGCCGAAAAATCAAAAACAAATTCATTAATTCCGACTTTTGTAAAGTAATCAATTTTATCAAAATTTTCTAAGATTTTATCAGAAAACATATGCATTCTGCAAAAACCATCACAAGTAAACGGAATAATTTTCTTTAAAGCCGGATCTTTAAGTGCAAAACCACCTCTATGACAAGGTGCTTTACAAGAAAGACGAGATACTATTGCACTGTCGTTATTTAGAGGACATAAGCCAGATGCAGGAATTCTCGTGTTTCCTGCTATTGTTAATTTTTTTCTCGGAATAATGTTTTTTATTTTTTTTACAGTATTTACAATATTTTCCTCATCATTAAAAGATGTAAAATCAATTGTATTAATCGGATACAAATTATTTAAACAATTAATAGACATTGAATTTAAAAGGTTAATGCCTTGACCTATTTCAATTGGAATTCTGTTTAAATCTGAATCGTTTATAACATTCCAAAAATACCCTATATTATTTATAATAAGGCTTGAAGGAAAAGGTTCTTCCAAAAGTAATTGTTTTTCGTATTCATAAACTCTGTCAAAATCTCTTTCAATTAAAATACGAGGAGTAGACATCTGAAAACGAATTCCATAATCATTACAGAATTTTTTAACTTTTTTAATTACTTGATCAAAACTACTTGTCGCCAAATCGGCAGTAGAAAGAATTTCACCATATTCAATTGAATAGATAGGATTATATCCTAATTTTTTGATGAACTTTTTAACTTCTTTGATATGCGCCAATTCAGAAAGTCTTAAATTAATTTTAAATTTTTCTTCACCATAATATTCAAAACCTTTTATCAATCTGCTACGTTTTATATCCCATTCGAAAGTTTGAATATTTCGGCTGAATTTAAAATCTCGACCTTCAGCAGAAAGCATATCACCGGAAAAATGGTTTGTTTGATAAGTACACTTTCTAACATGCTTAAATGGTAATTTTTGATTTTTAAACATTTTTGGTTTTTGAAGGATTTTCTCAATCAATAAAATACCTTCCATAATTTCTTCAGATGTCGCAAATTTACCTTTAATCACAACTTTATCAATAGCATTTAATTTTTTTAAATCTTCACAACACCAAGGGAGATTATCTGAATCTATGGCAAGAGGAAGATTTGTAAATTTTTTAATCTTTGCTATATTTTTCATATAAATTTCTTCAGTAATAATAACTCCATGCACTTTATGGAAATTATTTATAAAATCAATTCCTGATAAATTATGAATATCAAAATAAGAATCAATTATTACTTTAAAAGGAAGATTTTGAACTTTAATAGCTTCTAATATTGCAAAAGTATTAATAAAAATACCGTCAATTTTTGTTGTTTTTAAAAATTTTATAAGTTTTTTTATTTCAACTAAATCATCTTCAGTAATGCTGTGCTTAAAATTGATATATATTTTTGAATTATTATTTTTAGCTTTATCAATAAATTCGTTAACATATTCAAAATTATTGTTTAAAAATTTAGAATGATAGACGTAAAATTCACGACAACTAGTATTTTTTACAAAATTATCAATATCTTCAGGTTTTTTAATTGGCGAAACAACGATTATATCTTTCATTTTTTAATTATAAAACATATGAAAATAAAATAAAATAAATGTTAAAAAAAGTAATGTTAAGAATTTTGTTTTTTATAAACACATATGATAAAATGTAAAATACATTAGGAAATTGCGTAAAAATTACACAAATCGGAGATGGAATCTAGGGGTGCGAAAAAGCCATGATAAGTGGATTTAGCAACGACAAAGTAAATGTTAACATTAGATATGTTAACTTTCCAACAGCCATGACTGATAATTTTGAGATTAGTCATGACACTCTTAATGTGCTAAAAATTAGATTTAACAATGTTTTTAAAAATGAAAAGATTATGTACGGAACCGTTGCCGTATTAATCAGTTTGTTTTCACTATTAGCCGGTTATACAATATACTACATATATGATTTATACCAACTAGATTCACACCCTATAAAAATAAAAAATGAATTTATGACAGAAACTCCTTATGCAAATGAGGATATATCTAATTTAGATGTTTTATTAAATGCCGAAATGGGAGGAAATATTGCCGGAGGAGAAATGCCTAACGGAATAAACACCTCAAACATGCAACCTCAAATGCCTAATGATGGAGGTGTTTCTGCTATTACAGTACCTAGAAAAGGTCGTAAAATTATTGAAATAGATGATGAATATGATAATTCAGATATTGCGGTTGCTGTAGGCGAAAAGAAGGTTCAACTTACAGTTTCTGATAAAGAGAGAACAAATCCTTTTGTTCCTTATACAAATGCTCTTGGAATAGCTCCAAAAGTTAGCTTTCCGGAACCTGTACCAACCGTGCCAGAAGATTCTGATGCAGGAAAGATTTTAACAACATCAATATCAGGGATTTTATATGATACATACAATCCTTCGGCAATAATAAATGTTCAGGGTTCAGATTATCTCGTAAAAAAAGGAGATATAATTAACAGATTTAAAGTTCTCAATATTACACCTACCACTGTTACCGTTCAATTAGGTGCAAATGTATACAGCGCCGGAGTAGGAGAACAAATAAGCGGAAAATTAGACTACAATACTATTTCTAATTTGGGAAATAAATTTGGGGG
>CADCPD010000081.1 GCA_902803265.1 uncultured bacterium
TGTAGTTTTCTTAGTTTCGCCTAAACCAACTAATTCAACTTCATCACCAACTTTAACAATACCACGTTCTACACGGCCTGTAGCAACTGTACCACGACCGGTGATTGAGAAAACGTCTTCAACTGGCATTAAGAATGGTTTGTCTAATTCACGAACAGGTTCTGGGAAGTATGTATCTAATGCATCCATCAATTCCCAAATTTTATCTGTCCATTCATTTTCGCCTCTAGCGATTTTTGGATTAGCTTGAACTGCTTCTAAAGCTTTTAAAGCTGAACCGTGGATGAATGGAATGTTGTCGCCGTCGAATTCATAAGAAGAAAGTAATTCTCTAACTTCCATTTCTACTAATTCTAATAATTCAGCGTCATCAACCATATCGCATTTATTTAAGAATACTACTAAGTTAGGAACACCAACTTGTCTTGCAAGTAGGATGTGTTCACGAGTTTGAGGCATTGCACCGTCTGTTGCTGCAACTACAAGAATTGCACCGTCCATTTGAGCAGCACCTGTAATCATGTTTTTAACGTAGTCGGCGTGGCCCGGGCAGTCAACGTGAGCATAGTGTCTAGTTGCTGTTTCGTATTCTACGTGAGCAGTAGAGATGGTTATACCTCTTGCTTTTTCTTCTGGAGCAGCGTCGATTTCATCAAATTTCTTTAATTCTGCTTGACCTGCTGCTGCTAATGTTGCAGTAATTGCTGCTGTTAAAGTTGTTTTACCGTGGTCTACGTGACCAATAGTACCAACGTTAACGTGTGGTTTGGTTCTTTCGTACTTTTCGCGTGCCATGTTAGTGGTCTCCTTTTTCTTTTCTAAATATTACTTTTTAACTTATAACACTAAGTTTATAATTTTATTCTATATGCTCAAACTTTTGTGTCAACTTGATTTTATTTTGTAAATTTTTATTAATATTTAGGCAATTTATTTTTTTAGGGCAGTTATTATTGTCAAGTTTACACACAAATAAGGAGATTACTATGGCTATAACAGCAATAAATCCAATTACTAATAAGCCTGATATGAGTGTTCTTAATGAGCACATTTATGGTTATAAGCATGGAATTAGACCTCTTGTTTTACAGGTTGAAAGCATGAATGATAAAGATGCTATTGAAAAAAGATTACAACGTGATAAATTAGATTATCATTTGTCACCGGCTCCAGGTGGAAGAAATTTGAATGTATTCTTTGGAGACAAGCCTTGTGTTGATGTTATCAAATCTTTTAATCAACCTAATTTATCAAAATTAAATCCTGAACAAGATTTTATTTTGGGTGTTTTATTGGGCTATGACAAAACAAAACAATGTGAGCGTTATTTAAAATTAAAAGATAAAGAAGCTCAGGCTCAAAATAATAGCAAAATAAATCTTGTAGCTTAGAGATTTTTATTAATTAAAAGAGGCAGCTTGCATTGCAAGCTGCCTCTTTTTAATTAATTTTGAAATTATTCGTCAATTTCTTCTTGTTCTTCTACTGCAGAATCTTCCATCATATCTTCTTCATCATATTCTTGTTGACTCATTTCTTCTGCAATTTCTTCATTTATTTCATCTTCATCGTAATTTTTTTCTTCTTCAACTTCGTCATCTTGATATGCAAAGTTTCTTTGTGCTTCAGCTTCTGCTTTTTCCATTTGAGAAACAGATTTAATATCTATTTTCCATCCTGTTAATTTATGAGCAAGTCTTACGTTTTGACCTTCACGACCGATTGCCAAGCTTAATTGATCATCAGGCACTACAACCATTGCTTCGTGTGCATATTCATCATCTGCCATAATATCTACTGATACTACTCTTGCAGGTGATAGAGCGTTTACAATATATTCTACAGGATCTTCAGAATATCTTACGATATCAATTTTTTCGTTTCTTAACTCGCCTACGATTGTTTGAATTCTTGAACCTCTTGGTCCGATACATGCGCCTACTGAATCTACTTCAGGGTCATTTGACCATACAGCTATTTTTGTTCTGTATCCTGCTTCACGTGATATTGATTTGATTTCTACTATGTTATCTTCAATTTCAGGTACTTCAAGTTCAAATAATTCTCTTACGATTTCTGCATGAGCATGTGAAACAATTACTTGAGGTAATCTTGTAGTTTCTTTTACGTTTAAAACGAATACTCTGATTCTGTTACCAGGTTTATAGTATTCACCAGGAATTTGTTCTTTTTGAGGCATTATTGCATCAGTTTTACCGATATTTACAATAACATTTCTGTTTTCTACTCTTTGAATTATACCTGTTGTTAAGGTTCCTTTCTTTTCAAGGAATTCATTTAGAACCATATTTCTTTCGGCTTCTCTAATTCTTTGAGTAATTACTTGTCTTGCCGCTTGTGCAGCTATACGTCCGAATTGTTCAGGTGTAACTTCAATTTTTACTTCATCTTCAAGTTCTACATCTTCGTCAATTTCTTTTGCTTCAGCTAAGGAAATTTGTTCATCTTCCATTCCGTCTTCTACTGATTTTACAACTACTTTTGTACAGAATACACCGATTTCACCTGATTGTTCATCTAAAATTGCTTCTATATTTGCAGCTTCTTTTACTTTCATGTGTTTTTTATATGCGGCTACCATTGCGTCACACAATGAAGATATCAATACTTCTTTTGATATTCCTCTTTCTTTTTCAATTTCTTCACATGCTTCAAATAATGCTGTACCGATTTTAATCATTTTTATCTCCTTATTATTTAATTTTTTCTTCCAAATATAATCTTGTATTTTTTATTTTTTCAAGTGGTAAAAGGATTTCTTTACCATCTTCCAATCTTTTTACTGTCACACCTTCATTTTCATCAAAATCTAAAAGTGTTGCCTTAAAAATGACATCCTTCATATCTTCAAGTGGTTCATATAATTTTATACTTACATTACGACCTTTAAAAATCAAATATTCTTTATTTGATTTAAATTTTCTTTCTAACCCGGGAGAAGAGACTTCCAAATAATATTTAAAATCAAATAAATCATCTAAAAATTCATTTAAACTTCTGCTAAATTTTTCACAATCATCAATAGAAATAGGTTTTTCATAAGAAAATAAAAATACTCTTATAAAATTTTTATGATTTTCTCTCGAAAAATCAACTTCTACAGGGATAAAGTTAAATCTCATTGCCGTATTTTCAACTAACGGTATTAATTTTTCCAGTACTTCTTTCTTGTTTATTTCAGATTTCATACGAATTCCTTTTATATAGTTAAAAAAAGAACGGGAACACCCGTTCTTTTTTCAAGACCTTAAATACATTATACACGATATATTTTTTTTGTAAAGTTTTTAAATTTGTTTAATATTGGTATTTTATATTATTTCTCCGCCGCCAATTAAATGTCCGTCAATTTTATCATAAAATACAGCAATTTGTGCAGGTGTTATTGAATATACAGGTTCTTTAAATGTCATGGTAATTTCATTATTCACTATTTCAACATGCGCATCAACTTTTTCCATGTTGTATCTTATTTTTGTTTTTATATCAAAAGATTTTTGTTCAAACGGATAAACAAAATTTAGATTTTTAAGTTTTAATTCAGTTCCGTAAGCATATTTTTTTTCACCTACATATACAATATTGTTTTCAGCATCAATTTTTATTACATAAAGGGGTTCGGTATAAGCTATTTCCAAGCCCTTTCTTTGACCTATTGTATAATGGTAAAAACCGGAATGTTCGCCTAATTTTTTACCTGTTTTTATATGAATAAAATCACCCTTTTTATCTCCCAAAAGATTGTGTAAATATTCTTTTAGTGTTTGAGGTTTTTCTATAAAGCAAGTATCAAGAGAATCTTTTTGATATTTAGACGGTACATCAATTTTTTCCGCTATTTCTCTGACTTGAGATTTTTCATATTCATATAAAGGAAAAATAGTTTTATTTAATTGTTGTTGATTTAATGCATATAAAAAATACATTTGATCTTTTTTTTCATCTTTTGCGGGAAAAAGTGTTTTGTATTCTCCAATCTTTTGAATATTAGCATAATGTCCTGTTGCAAACATATCGGCATTAAGTTTATTGAATGCATAATCAAATATTTTTCCCCATTTTATTGTTTTGTTGCACATTGCGCAAGGATTTGGTGTTTTTCCATTTTTATATGTTTCATTAAAATATTCAATTACATTTTTATTAAAGTCTTCTGTTAAATCTAAAACAATATGTTCAATTCCAAGATTTTCCGCAACTTTTTTTGCATTTTGACAAGTTATATCCGCACACGGCAAATTCGTCATTTTGCCTGTGATGCCTATAACTCTGTAGCCTTGTTCTTTTAATAAATAACAGCAAACACTGCTGTCAACTCCACCACTTAGAGCTACAACTGCAGTTTTTTCTTTAGAATTTTGTTCCATTTAAAAAGGCTTCCTCTCCTAAATTTGTTAATCTGTATTCTATGCCTCCTGATATTTCAGGAAGGTTTGGAAGCGTTTCTACTAATCCTTTATCAATTGCTTCTTGTAATACGTTATGGTCAACTGCTTCTTGTATGTTTTGCATCAATTTTGCGTTTATTAATTTTAAGGTAAATTTATCAAGTTTTTCAAATTCTGATAAGTAGTATGCTGTTACTATTAAATATTCTAGTCTTGTATTTACATTTTTTACGTTTAATATTTTTAAAAATCTGTCATCTTTGCTTATTTCAACTTCTTGAACAACGTTACTCATTGAATGTTCAAGTATTTTATCAAAATCAGAGGTTTTAGTTGAAAATACGTCATCATCTTCCAATTTTTCTTTAAAAGATTCAAAAGAAGTTAATGTTTTATTTTCGTTATTATACAAATCGTCAAGATGACCGCTTATTTGTCCTGCGTGTTCTATTGTTTGTGCAAGTTCTTGTTTCTTTTCCGCTAAAATTTCTTCTTCAGTTTTTGTATTTTGTACTTCTTCTTTAATTTCTTCTTTAGGTTGATTTTGTAAATCATTAAGTGTTTTTGTATTAGTAAAATCGATATTTTGGATTTCTTTATGAACTTCATCAAGAGGAAGAACGATAGGTTCAGGTCGTAATTCAACTTGAATTGGCGATTTCATGCTATTTGCTCTATTCTGAATTTCTTCTCTTATTTCTTCTTCTTTGTGTCTGTATTGATATATAGAGGCATTAGTTACCCAGATTTGAAACTGTCTGGCTAAAGAATCCTTATCTGTTGTGCAATATTCCACAAAAAAATCATCTTTTTTAAAGGTAAATTTGTATTTACTTACTGACATTTAACCAATTTCCCTCAATTATTTTTTCATTATTTCTTCACGCCATTTGTTCATTTGTTCTTCAACAAATTCTAAATCATCTGATTTTAATTCTATTTCTATTTCACCTTTTTTTAGTTTGAATACATATTCGTGCATAAAACCTCCTATATTTTAATAAAAGTTTAATCTAAACATGACTTTTTTCAAATTAAATATTAAGAGGTTTAAATTTTTTGAAACATTTTTGTATATTTTACATCTTAATAATTATGAGTAGGGTATAATTAGAAATATGAAAAAGGGAAATTGAAATATGAACAAATCATTAAAAAATTTATTAACAACATCGACAATATTTTTATTTATATTTGCAGGATTTATTACAGGAAAAGCATTTGCATATTCTCCTGTCGAACTTTATGATGATGTTTGGAAACTTGTAAATAAAAAATATGTGGATCAAACTAACAATAATCAAGATTGGAGAAGATGGCGATACAAATACGAAGGTAAAATTAAAACGGATGAAGATGCCTATGTAGCAATAGATACAATGCTTGCAAGTTTAAATGATCCGTATACAAAATTTTTGGATCCTAAAGAATTTGCTGAAGAAACAGCGTCAATAAAAGGTTCATTAAAAGGTATTGGTATTCAAATTTCTGTTAAAGACGGTAAGTTAATGGTAATAGCTCCGATTGAAGGTTCGCCTGCTGAAGCTGCAGGTATATTGGCTGATGACGAAATTTTAGAAATAGACGGAGAAAGTACAAAAGGTATGTCTATTGATAAAGCTGCAGAAAGAATTAGAGGTGAAAAAGGTACGACTGTTACTTTAAATATAAAAAGAGGCAGCGAAATAAAAAAATATTCTGTTGTAAGAGATGAAATTGAAATAAAAGCTGTTTCTACTAAACTTCCTGACGGAAGCAAAATAGTAATTCCGGATGATATTCAATATATAAGAATTAGTTCATTTATAAGTAAAAATGTTGCACAAGATGTATCAAATATTCTTATGAACAGTAAAAAGAAAAAAGCTTATATTATTGATTTACGTTCAAATCCCGGAGGTCTTTTAACTAATGCTATATTTATTTCAAGAATGTTATTGCAAAATAGTATAATTGTAAGTACTGTAGACAGAGACGGATACAAACAAACAGAACGAGCTCAAAATACAGCGCTTACACAGGCTCCTATCGCTGTGTTAATCAATAAAGGTTCAGCTTCTGCAAGTGAAATTCTTTCAGGTGCACTAAAGGATAATGGCAGAGCTATTATTATCGGTGACCAGTCTTTCGGTAAAGGTTTGGTTCAAGAAATCAATAAACTTCCGGAAGGTTCGGGAGTTAATATTACTATTCAAAGATACTTGACTCCAAATGGTACTGATATTCACAAAAAAGGTATTACTCCTGATATAGTTGTAAAACTTACAGAAGAAGATATTAAAAATAAAAATGATGTTCAACTACAAAAAGCTGTTGAAGTTTTATCTCAACAATGTAACTTGAAGTGCAGTAAATAATTATGGTTCAAACTAAATGGATTATTAAAAATTCTGAAATAGATAAAAAAAAATCTCTGGTTGAAAATCTTTTAAAAATTAGAGGTATAACTAAAAAAGCGGATATTAAAGAATTTTTAAACCCTTTGGAAATGAATTTATCAGAACCGATGGTTTTTTCTGATATGGCAAAGGCTGTTGAACGTATTTCTAAAGCTATTGATAAGAAAGAAAAAATTCTTATTTATGGTGATTTTGATGCTGACGGAATAACTTCAACATCAATCCTTTTTAAAACCTTTACTTATCTTGGTGCAAATTTTGATTATTTTATTCCTGATAGAGAATCTGACAGCCACGGTCTAAATAACACGCGACTTGTCAAATTATTGGCAGAAAAAAAAATGAAGCTTGTTATAACTGTTGATTGCGGAATAAGTAATGTTGAAGAAGTAAAATTTTTAAAAAGTTTTAAAGTTGATTGTATCATTACAGACCACCACGAAGCACCGGAAACTTTGCCGGATGCTTATGCAATAATAAATCCTAAGGCTCCAAATGCATTGGATAAAGATTTATCAATAAAAAAAATAGAACATCTTACTTCATTGGCAGGATGCGGTGTTGCTTTTAAGTTAGCTCAGGCTCTTTTAACTAACTATAAAAAGACAGATTTTATAAATACTTTGATTCCGTATGTTGCAGTTGGGACGGTTGCTGACATTGTACCTCTTATAGGTGAAAACAGATATTTTGTTCAAAAAGGCTTAAATCTTATTTCTGAAGGAAAACACTATGGAATAAAAAGATTGCTTGAAGTGGCAGGATGTAGTTTAGAAAATCTTACAAGTGAAAAGATAGCGTTTTCCGTTGCACCAAGAATAAATGCTTGCGGAAGATTAGATGATGTTAATGCTGCTCTAAAAATTTTGATTTCTGATAATAATCAAGAAATTGAAATGGCTATTATGGAAGTAAATAACTTTAATAAAGTAAGGCAGGAACTTTGCAATGAGGCTTTTTTACAAGCCTGTGAAATGGTAAATAAAAGTGAAAGTGCAATAATTCTATTTAATAAAGATTGGCATGTCGGAATAATAGGTATCGTTGCTTCAAAACTTGTTGAAACTTACCATAAACCAACCTTCTTAATGACATATTCAGAAGTTTCTCAAAATATAAGATGTTCTGCAAGAAGTATTAAAGGCATACATTTGTATGAAACCATAAGT
Source organism: uncultured bacterium (assembly GCA_902803265.1). GTDB lineage: Bacteria > Cyanobacteriota > Vampirovibrionia > Gastranaerophilales > Gastranaerophilaceae > UBA791. Next base: position 7,978 of record CADCPD010000081.1, read on the forward strand.
TCTATTGAAGAACTTTTAGATGGTTTTGGCGGACACGAAATGGCTGCCGGATTAGCCTTTAGTGAAGAAAAATCAAGTTTTGAAAAAGTTAAAAAAGCTCTTTTGGAAGTTATTGATGAAAAATCAAAGACAATAGATTTAACTCCAACATTAGATATTGATTGTGAACTTTCTACTGAAAATATTGATTTGAATTTGGTTGATGAAATAAGTCAGCTTGAACCTTTTGGCGCAAGCAATCCTTCGCCAGTATTTTGCATAAAGGATGCTGTTTTAAAGAAAAAAATGTTAATGGGACAGGATAAAACTCATTTAAAATTAATGGTTGAAAAAGACGGAAAAGAATTTCAATGTGTTTGGTGGAGTCATGGTGATATTTCTTTAATTGAAAATGATACTCTGGACATAGCTTTTTCTCCTCAATTGAATGAATATCGCGGCGAGATAACTTTACAACTCCTCTTGAAAGATATTCACAGTGAATATCTTGAACAAGAAGAAACAAAAAAAGACGAATCTTCTTTAAAAATTTTTGACCACAGAAAGAAGAAAGATATTTTTAATGCTGTAAATGATTATTGTAAAAATTCAAAAACAAGCATAGTTGTATTTGCAGAAGATAAAAATGTTATTGATAGTTTAAGACCATATAAAGATATTTATTCAAAAATAGTAAATACTAATAATTTGCAAAAAGCAGAAACTTTAATGTTTTTTGATTATCCGACAGATGACGAGCATTATCATCGAATAATGGATAGTGTTTCACCTCGCAGAGTACATTTTATGGAATGTTCATTAATGCCATTAAAAACAGATGATTTTATAAAAACAATATCCGGAATGATAAAATTTGCTGTAAATAAAAAAGATGGTATTTTTGAAATAGATAAAGCATCAAGTTTTTTGGGTGTTAATGATATTGCAATAACTACTGCTCTTGATTTTTTGTATAGTAAAAATTTTATAAATATAAAAGATAGTACAGAAATTCAATGTAAAATTGAATTTGGAAAAAATACGAGTTTAAAAGAATTTAAAAATGAGGAACTGGAATCCATTTTAACTGATATTTATAATTTTAAGACAAGATTATTAACAGAACCTGATTTGGAAGAATATTTACAGGAATTAAATTAGATATTCAAAAAGCGGAATTTGTAAAAACAAATTCCGCTTTTTATTCAATATGTTAAATTTCAAACTAAGAACAACCTGAATATCCACAGTTTAAACAAATAAAGCATCCTTCTGCCATTTCTATTTTGTTACCGCATTCAGGACATACAACAGTTTTAATTTCACCTGTAGGATTGTAATCTTCTGCAGATGGTTCTTCAACCACATCCTCAACCTTTATTTCTACTTCTTCAACAGGTTTTTCTTCTTCTTTTTTCTTTGTCAAATTCATAGGTTGAATTGGTCTACAATTATTTCTGTATACAGTAATACCTTTTAAATTATTTTCATAAGCTAATATGTAAGTATCTTCGATATCTTTTTTAGTTGCAGATTCAACAAAGTTTACTGTTTTTGATACTGCATTATCGGTATGTAATTGGAATGCAGCTTGCATTTTTACGTGCCAATAAGGAGATACGTCATGAGCTGTTGAGAAAATATGTTTAGATTCTTCATCAACACCATCAACATGAGCTATTGTACCTTCTTCCGAAATCTGTCTCATTAAATCTTCTGAATAAAAACCATGCTTAATAGCATATTCTTTAAAGATAGGATTAACTTCAAGCATTTCAGTTCCATCCATTACGCAACGCATAAATACAAGACCGAATAATGGTTCAACACCGCCTGATGCACTTGCTATCATTGAAATTGTTCCTGTAGGCGCAATACATGTTGTAGTTGCGTTTCTTATACCATATTCTTTGATTTGATTATCCAAATCTGCCCACATTTCATCTGTTATCATACCTGCAGATTTTCCTGCATATTTTGTTGATAGGAAGTTTTTATTATCATAAATACTTCCGGGCATGTTTTTAAAAGCACCTCTTTCTTTAGATAATTCTATAGATTGAACTTTTGAATGATAATCTATAAATTCCATAACTTGAGAAGCAAGTTTAATACCTTCTTCAGAGTTGTATGGAATATTTAATTTCATAAGCATATCAGCCCAGCCCATAACGCCTAAACCGATTTTTCTGTTATTCTGAACCATTTCGGCGATTTTTGGAAGAGGATAATTGTTAACAGTGATAACATCATCTAGAAATACAATTGATAATTTTGTAATTTCAGCTAATTTATCCCAATTTATTTTACCATCTTCAACCATTAAGCCAAGATTTATAGAACCTAAATTACATGCTTCATAAGGAAGTAGAGGAACTTCACCGCAAGGGTTTGTTGATTCAATCTCACCGATTTGAGGAGTAGGATTATCAGCATTCATTGTGTCAATGAAGATAATACCGGGTTCACCTGTGCTCCATGCATTATTAACAATTTTATCAAATACTTCTTTTGCATTCATTTTGCCTGCAACTTCACCTGTATTTGGGTGAATTAATTCATATTCGGAATTACTTTTAACAGCATCCATGAATTTGTCAGTCAATGCAACTGAAATATTGAAATTGTTTAATTTAGAAGTGTCGTTTTTGCAGTTGATAAATTCCAAGATATCAGGGTGGTCAACTCTTAAGATACCCATGTTTGCACCACGTCTTGTTCCGCCTTGTTTAACAGCTTCAGTTGCGGCATTAAATACTTCCATAAATGAAACAGGACCTGAAGATACGCCCATTGTTGATTTAACAACACTGTTTTTAGCTCTCAAACGAGAGAAAGAGAAACCTGTACCACCACCTGATTTATGAATTAGGGCAGTGTTTTTAACTGTTTCAAAAATACCTTCAAGGCTGTCTTCAACAGGTAAAACGAAACATGCTGATAATTGACCTAATTCGCGACCTGCATTCATAAGAGTTGGTGAATTTGGCATGAAATATCTTTTAGTTATTGCATCATAGAATTTTTTTGTTAATTCATCAACATCAGATTCTGATTTACCATATTGTAATTCAGCAAGAGCAATTGAATGAGCAACTCTTTCGAACATCGTAGCAGGAGTTTCAACACATTCACCTTTTTTATCTCTTTTTAAATATCTTTTTTCAAGTACTTTCAAAGCGTTTTCAGACAAGCTGAAATCACGATCTAATTCTAAAATCACTATATACCTCCCGATTTATGACATAGTTGTTATATAAATTGTATAATAAAAAACATTATTAAACATGCTTTTTAATAAAATTTAACGTGAATAAAAAATAAAAGAATAATATATAAGAGTTATTGACAAAGAGCTTTGGTTACAATATTATTAATTTACAGGTGAGGCGACATGGCCAAGTGGTAAGGCAGGAGCCTGCAAAGCTTTTATCCCCAGTTCAAATCTGGGTGTCGCCTTTTTTTTAAAATTAAAAATTATAAGATATTGTGTGGCGAGTATCGTCAAGCGGTTAAGACCTCGGATTGTGGTTCCGATATGCATGGGTTCGAATCCCATTACTCGCCCCAGTTATTAAAATCAGAAAAGACAAGAGTTTTACGGCTCTTGTCTTTGTTTTTATGTTTTATATTTTTTAATAAAACTTTTAA
>CADCPD010000082.1 GCA_902803265.1 uncultured bacterium
GAAATGCTTTTTTAAAATATAATTTTCCTTATACTTATTTAAGTATTTTTCTCTATAAAAATTGCCTTTTCAGTTATTATTGGTTTTGAGAGTTTTCATATAGAAAAACCTCCGATAACTCGGAGGTTTTCTAAAACAAAACCTTTATCTAATAGCTTTTGATACGAAATTCGAGATTTCCTTAAATGTTTCTTTAACAAACTCTTTTGCCAGCTGTTGAAGAGGACGATTTTCCACATAATCAAAAGCAAAATATATAGGATCACCGGCATTATTAAAACGCATTCTTTCATCTTTTTGATTCAAATAATGCATATCCTGCTTGTTGTATTTAATTAATGTTCCAAATTCTTGCGACATAAAATAACACTCGCTAATCTCTTACAGATATATAAAGGTTTTAAAAAACGTTCAATTTCAGCCATGGCACCTTTTGTAACAAATATTTACATGAACTATTTTTTAAAAACAAATTTATTTTCTGTTTCAGCTGAAATTTCTTTTTTATTTTTTAAATAGTCAATAAGAATTTCTTGCTCTGTAGCATCTTCTTTAAAATCTGCCAATTTTTCAGGTAGCTTAGTTTGTAATGTATATTTATCAACTGCAATTCTGATTTTTCTGTCAGAAGGATTTAAAGCATCAATTGATGTATTGTCATCAAGTTTTATATCGTCAACAAAAATTTCTTCACCGTCAGCATTTAATTTTGCCTGAGTAGATGCACTGAAAGACATGCCTGAAGCTCTGCATATATCAGGAATATGTTTAGGATGATAATCTTTCCAATTTGCATTTAATAATTTTACGAGTTCTTTTTCAGTTACATCAACAATACCAATTTCTGAATCAAAAGGAAGCATAGAATACTTAACATCATATGTTGTAATTTTATCTTCAATACCGCCTCTTAATGTAGGAGCACCAAATAGAGCAACTTGAACGCCTTTATCTTTATATTTTTCAAGCATTGCTTTTCCAAAATGTTCATGAATAGGATTTGGCGCAATTCTTTCAGCAAAAGAGCCTTGTGGTTTGTAAGAACCTTTTACAGTTGCAAGAACTTCATTTTTACCAAGATATCTTTCCATAAGTTTATTTACTGATTTTGTTTCTTCAAAACAATCAAGATTTACAAGTTTATTTTGAATTTTGTCTTCTTTTAAAATACCTTTTTCATCAAATTCTACATTTAAAAATCCTGCATATTTGTTTAATGCACCGGCTTGAGTTATAAATACAGGTTCATTTCGTTTTGATTTTACAAGATTTAACTTATTAACACCGTCTTTATTTTCTTTATTTACACCATCAATAGTTGTATGCGAATGACCACCAATAATTATATCAACACCTTCAGTTTCTCTGGCAACTTTTAAATCACCATTTTCACCATAGCCAAGGTGAGAACAAAGAATAATCTTATTTACACCTTGTTTTTCAAGTTCTTTTGCTTCTTCATTTATTGCTTTTATTGTTTTATCAATATCAAAAACTTTTGTAGGATTTTCGTTAGGTTCGTTCTTGCCAATATAAGAATCTACAGGCGCAGCACCAATTACGCCGAATTTATGCCCACCTTTCATAAAAGTGGCTGATTTAACTAGTTTTTTATCAGCAATTCTTTTTGCCAATTCATTTTTAGAATCAACTTCTATATTTGTACAAACAGACTTAAATTTAGCTTTTTCAATCTGTTCAGCTAAACCTTTTGACTTTGCTGAAAATTCATGATTTCCCAACGCTGTTGCATCAAGTTTAAATTTATTTAAAAACTGCACTAAAAAACTGTTTCTCTTTTTATCTACACCCAAAAAAGTATCGCCGCCGAATAAGGTCAATGTAGGAACGGTTGCGTTTTGCTTATCAAATGTATCTTTTGCAGTTTTTAATTTTGAAAGTCGTTTTAAATCGCCGTGCATATCATTGTTGTAAAATACACTCAATGACGCATTTGATGTATTTTTCGGCTTAAAAGCATTATCAACATTAATGTTGTTAAGCATAAAACGACCTTTTTAAACTACCTACATATATATAAAGTAGTTCAAAACCATGAAATTGCTTATTTTTAGCATGTTTTAAGCTTTTTGTTAATTATATTTAACAATAAATTATTTTTGAATAGCTAAAGCAGCTAATTTATCTTCCATTGGATATTGGTAACAATATTTGTCTAAGTTTTGGTAGTTGATTTGAATTCTTTTTTCAGGTTTTAAATCAAAATCAACGTCTTTGTTTTCTTCTAAATATTGAGCAAATAAATCTTGTTCTTTACCAACTGTTTTTGCAGATGCTTTGTAAGGAGCCATAATATCTTTTGTATCTTTATCTACAAATAAGTAATCGTTTAAAGCGATTTTTAATTTGCTTGTTTTTGAAGGATTTTTAACATCAACTGTTTTTACAACGTTATTGTTTTCATCAACAAATTCTAATGATTTGATATGACCGTTAACACCTTTATCTGCGTTTTCATCAATTGTATATCTCATACCAGAACATCTTAAAAGTTGTGGATCAAAGTTTTGGAATAATTTACCAGAAGTAGCTTCTAATAATTTTACAAAATCTTCTTCTGTGATTTCAGTAATTACATGATCACTGTTGTAAGGTAACATATCATATTTAATATCATATTTTGTTACTTGACCTTCAACACCTTTTTTCAAAATATTTGTTGTATGAACAGCGCCTAAAACATCTTTATCCATTTTTCTTGCTGCTGAAAGAATTGAATCTGATAAAACATTAGCAACAGGGTTTTCCATGTATCTGTCTTGGAATTCGTTAATAGGCATATGAGAATGTTTTGGAGTTGCAACAACTTTGTTTTCACCTAAGATGCTTGTAATCATATCTTGAACACCTTTGTTAGGTTTAAAATCATCTACATTTGCTAATTTATTTACGATTGAATCTTCTTTAATAACACCGTTTTTATCAAATACAACATTTAAGAAACCTGCTTTTGTATTTAATTTGTTAGCTTGAGTAATAACAACTGTTTCGCCTCTTTTTGATTTAACAACGTTTAATTTTTTATTTCCGCCGTTATCTTTTGTATTAGCACCTTCAATAGTTGCGTGAGAGTGACCGCCGATAATTATATCAACACCTTCTGTTTCTCTTGCGATTTTTAAATCAGCATGTTCGCCGTAACCTGTATGAGAACAAAGAATAATTTTGTTGATACCTTGTTTTTCTAATTCTTTTACTTCTGCGTTGATAGCTTTAATAGTTTTATCAACGTCCATTTGTTTAATACCTGTGCCATCTTGTTTTTCTTTTGTTGTAATATCTGTATCAAATGGAGATGCACCAATTACTGCAAATTTATGTCCGCCTCTCATGAATGTTGCAGATTTAACTAATTTTTTTTCTGCCATTCTTTCTCTTAATTTATTTCCTTCAGGAATTTCAATATTTGCACAAACTGCAGTTGCATTTAAACCTTTTAAGTTTTCAGCTAATTTTTCAGAACCTGAATGGAATTCATGGTTTCCTAATGCAGTTGCATCAATGTGTAATGCATTTAAAAATTTTGTGATTACATTTAATCTTTTTGGATCTTTACCGTAAAATAAATCCCCACCAGCAAGAGTTAAGTTAGCAGTAGCTTTATTTTGTTTTTCAAAGCAATCTTTAGCTGTTTTCATTTTAGCTGCACGGTTGATATCACCGTGAACATCATTCATATAAAAAACACTTAATTCAGCTTCATTTTTAGCTTTATTTGCTGTATTTTGAGGTCTGAAAAAATTACCAATACTATTAACCATAAAAACCCTGCCTATTAGATACACTTATATAAAGTTGTTAAAAACCATGGAATTGCTTTATTTTCATGCTTTTGTTAAGTAAATGTAACGTGTAATTTTTTCATGAAAATATTTATGCTATAATGTTGCCAAATAAAGTGGAAGGGAAAAAAGCATGATTACAATAAACAAAAAGGAAAGAAAATCAATACGTTCAGCGTTTGGAAATGCTCTAGTTGAAGTTGGCAGAGAAAATCCTAATGTTGTAGTTTTAGATTCAGATTTGGCAGGATCTACACAAACAAAATTGTTTGCAAATGAATTTCCTGACAGATGGTTTGATTGCGGTATTGCAGAAGCTGACATGACAACAACTGCAGTAGGACTTTCAACAGTTGGAAAAATTCCTTTTATAGCAAGTTTTGCAGTTTTCGCAACAGGCAGAAATTATGACCAAGTTAGAAATGGTATCTGCTATGCAAACTTTAATGTAAAAGTTGTTGGTACACATGGCGGCATAACAGTTTGTGAAGATGGTGCAACTCACCAATCATTAGAAGATGTTTCTTTAATGAGAGGTTTACCTAACATGCAAGTATTAGTTCCTTCTGATTGTGCAGAAATGAATGCTGCTGTTAAATATGCAGCAAAACATGTTGGCCCTGTTTATATAAGAGTTCCAAGAACAAATGTTCCTGATGTATTCGAATCAGGTCACGAGTTTGATTTAACAAAAGCTGCTATTTTAAAAGAAGGTAAAGATGTAACTATCGTAACCAACGGTGAAACAACAGCAGAAGTTATTGAAGCTGCAGAAATTTTAAAAGAACAAGGAATTGATGTTGAAATAGTTCATTTGCCTATGGTAAAACCTATTGACAGCAAATCAATTATTGAATCAGCAAAGAAAACAAATTATGTAATTACTGTTGAAAATCATTCTGTAATTGGCGGAGTTGGCTCAGCCGTATGCGAAGTTTTAGCAGAAAATTATCCTGTAAAAGTTCATAGACTTGGTGTTCAAGATACATTCGGACAATCAGGTGATTTTGATAATCTGATGAAATATTACAGATTAAATTCAACAGAACTGGCAGAAGATATTAAAAAATTGATGGAAGAAAAATAATGATTCAGTTACGTTCAGTAACAAAAAAGTATAAAAACAATAAATATGCCTTAAAAAATGTAAATCTGGATATTCAACCTGGCGAATTTGTATTTGTCGTTGGAAAATCAGGTGCAGGGAAATCTACTTTAATGAAACTTCTTTATAGAGAAGAAACCCCTTCATCAGGTACAGTAATAATCGGAGGCATAAATATTGCTAATTTACCTAACGATAAAGTACCAAGTTTACGTAGATGTATGGGTATTGTATTCCAAGATTACAAATTACTTCAAAATCAATCTGTATACGATAACATTGCATACGTAATAAGAACAATGGGCGTAAGCTCAAGAGATATAAATGCAAGAGTAACAGGTGCACTAAAAGTTGTAGGATTGCTTGATAAAATGAGAGCAAAACCATCTGAACTTTCAGGTGGTGAACAACAAAGAGTAAGTATTGCAAGAGCAATCGTAAACGGACCTCCTTTACTTATTGCCGATGAACCAACAGGAAATTTAGATCCTAAAAACTCTTTGGAAATTATGCAAATATTAGACCAAATTAACCAAAAAGGTATTACTGTAATAATTTCTACACACGATAAATCAATGGTTGATTATTTCAGAAAAAGAGTAATCACTCTTGATGGCGGAGAAATAATAAGAGACGTTCAAGCAGGAACATATGCATAACAGAAAACAAACAATAAAAAAACAAGTTAAAAAGCATATACCAAAAGACTGGCTTACAGAAATAAGAATAGTCTACCGTTTAACCTGCGAAATTTTAAATGATTTCAGAAGAACAGGAATAATAAATATTGTAATTATAACTACTATGGCTGCAATATTAACTTTATTTGGCTCTTTGTTCAGAACAACATTATCTGTATCTTCTTTTGCAAAAGAATTAGGAAATGTATTGGAAATTTCTGTATATCTTAAAAATAATGCTGATCCTAATGTTACAAGCCAAAGAATAAAAGAATTTGATCATGTAAAAGGTGTAACCGTTATACCAAAAGAAAAAAGCTGGTCAGATTTTAAAAGAGAAATAAAAATAGGAGATATCGATAATCCTTTACCGGATACATTACATGTTAAAGTAGATAATCCGGAAAATATAAGTGAAGTGTTTAATAAATTAAAAACTTTAACAGTTGTTGAAAATGTAAACTATGCACAAGATTTAGCAAAAAAAATACAAGTATTGAATCATGCGGTAAATACAACAACAGTATTTGTAATAATTATCGTTGCGATATTGACAATAACAATAATAAACAATACAATACAACTTGTAATACAATCTCGAAAAGAAGAAATTGAAATAATGAGATTAATGGGCGTAAATAACTGGTATATTAAAATACCTTTAATTATGCAAGGAGCTTTATACGGATTATTTGGAGCATTAATAGCTTTGGTTCCCGTAAATGTTGTTCAACAAATGTTGGATAACGTGCACCAATTTTTTATGATACCGGCACCTTTATTTGCAGAAAATACGGTAATAATCACAACAATTTTAGTCGGAACATTATTCGGAGCAGGTGGAAGCTTCTTATCAATAAAAAAACACTTACAAGTATAAAATTAGCACATTAACATATTAAGGAAAAACAATGGACGAAATACAACGATTAATTGACAACTTAAGAGAAATACCGGCAATGCCTAACGTAGTAATGCAGGCAATAAATGTAGTAAAAGATCCAAATGCAAGTGTAAAAGATTTGGCAGACATTATATCTTATGACCAATCACTAAGTGCAAAAGTTCTAACACTTGTAAATTCAGCATATTATGGATTTTCTCAACAAGTAACATCAATAAACAGAGCCCTTGCTCTTATTGGAATGGTAAAAGCTAAAAACTTAATCATAGCAATTGCTATGCGTCCTATGTTTAACAAACAAAGTGCTAAAGAATTATGGAAACACTCTATTCGCGTTGCAGTAGGTTGCGAATACCTTGCAAAATCTAAAAGTATTTTAAACCCTGATGAAGCTTTTGTATTAGGATTTATGCACGATATCGGAAAAATGATTTTTAATATGAAAGATCCATTATTCTACGAAAATGTAAAAGAAAGAATTGATGCGGGAGAAAAACCTATTGATTTAGAAAACGAATATTTCGGATGTAACCATACACAAACAGGTATAATTTTGGCGAAAAAATGGCAATTACCTGTAGTAATTTCAAATGTTATGAAATATCACCATGAACCTAGTGAATCTTCTATGGTTTTAGCTTGTTCACTTGTTAATGCAGCAGATTTACTTGTTCAAGATAATTATAAAGTTGAAGATATTGATTTAGAGATATCAAATACATTAGGTATAGATTTTTCAAGCAGCGTAGCTGAAGTCTTCAGAGCAGAAATACTTGAAAAAGCTGATAGCTTGTTCAACAAACTTTCAACATAAAATAGAAGGACGTAAATGAAGAGTTCAGGAAATAACGTTTTATTTGTAACAAACGAAGATGAAATAGTAAATTTACTGTCTGATCAGTTAATTCTATTGAGAAATATCGACTCTATTTTAATAAGATTATACACTGATGCTTGTGATTGTATAGATACAGAAAGACCTCATTCTATAATTATCACTTGTTCAAACAAACAAGAAGAAGCTGATTGTATTGAAACAATAAAACTCATGAAACGACATACAATCGTTCCTATTATTTTGGTTATAAGAGAATATGATGAAGATTTTATAAAAGAAGCAAATAAAGCCGGTATTTCAGACTGTTTAACAGTAGAATACGGACATAGCGAAATATTGATGAGAACCATCTGGAGTTTACAAAAAAATGAAATGAAAGAAACTCATAAAAAGATGATTCAGCTTCTTGAACAATTAAAAATAATAGATAAAAATACTGGTTTCTATACTATAAAACAAAATAAAAGAGTATTTGAAAACGAAATAACATATCTAAAAGAAAATCACTTAGACGGAGTTTTAATGGCAGTAACTCCAAATAGAGACTCGGAAACAAAAATAAGTAAATCAAGACTTGATGAAATAATAAAAAGCAATGTCCGTGGTTCCGATAATGTTATAATGCATAACGAAACTGTATATTTTATTGTATTAACAAACACAAACTTATCCGGTGCCATGATTGTATGGTCCAGAATTACAAAAACAGTAGGTGAAGAAGGCGTTTTATGCGGATGTATAATAGATATTGGTTCGAACAATATTGAAGACTTAAAAGAACTATCTGTAAAAGGTCTGGAAGTAGCAATTAAAGCTCCAAATAACTTTATCGCAATTAACGAAGATAATTACGAATTGAATGATGGTATGTGGCTTAAAACATCAGGTGTTCAACAAGACGTTAATATTAAATTGTTTAAACAAATATTTGAAAAGAAACTTGAAAGCGTTATTAAGCCTGTATTTGAATTTGCAAAGAAGACTGCTAAAAGAAAATTTCCAAAAGTTAAATTTGAACTTGTTGAAGATAAGTCAAAAATTAGCATGATAGCATCTAGAGATGATAAAATTTCAGAATTAGTCATAGAACACCCTGGAAGCACGTTCTTAAACATTTCATATATTCATCAAGGTTTAGACAGTCCTGAAAATAAAACAACAAAAGTAGAATTTAATGATATAAATGAAACCTTAATAAAAGACTCTATTGAAACATTCTTGTCTGAATACGCGAGTTACGCCAATTAAACAGACTAAAATATAACTTGTAAAAGTTTCTACTTTGTTGTAAATTAAATTTGTACTAAAAATACAAACAAAACAAGGAGACTTTAGATGAGCGAAAGAAAATTAGTCGGAACAGAAGAAATGTTCAAAAAAGCGTTGGCAGGCGGATATGCAATTGGAGCATACAATGTTAACAATATGGAAATATTACAAGGTATAGCTGAAGCAGCAGAAGAAACTCGTTCTCCAATTATTTTACAAGTTTCAGCTGGTGCAAGAAAATATGCTAACCAAACATATTTAATCAAATTAGTAGAAGCAGCTTTAGCAACAACTACAGTACCTATCGCATTACACTTAGATCACGGTGCTGATTTTGAAATTTGTAAAGCATGTATCGATGGCGGATTTTCATCAGTAATGATTGATGGTTCAAGATTCCCATTTGAAGAAAACGTTAAAGTTACAAAACAAGTTGTAGAATATGCACACGAAAGAGGAGTTTCTGTAGAAGCTGAACTTGGTAAATTAGCAGGCGTTGAAGATGATGTTAACGTAAGCGCTAAAGATGCTAAATATACAAACGTTAAAGAAGCAGTAGAATTCGTAAAACAAACAGGTTGTGATTCATTAGCAATCGCTATCGGAACTTCACACGGTGCATACAAGTTCAAAGGTGAAGCTAAATTAGACTTTGAAAGATTAAAAGAAATCAAAGATGCTTTAAAAGAAGCTGGTTTTGGTGATTACCCAATCGTATTACACGGTTCATCATCAGTACCAAAAGAATTCGTAGAAAAATGTAATAAATTCGGCGGAAATTTACCTGATGCACAAGGTGTTCCTGAAGACATGTTAAACTATGCTTCAAAACACGGTGTTGCTAAAATTAATATTGATACAGACTTAAGATTAGCAATGACATCAACAATCAGAGAATTCTTTATTGAACATCCTGAAAAATTTGACCCACGTGAATACATGGGACCAGGAAGAACAGCCGTTAAAGAAATGGTTATGCACAAAATGAGAGATGTATTAGGAACAGCAGGTCACGCTGACGACTAATAGATATCTTATTTAAATAATTAAAAAAAAGAGGTTGAAAATTTTCAACCTCTTTTTTAATAAAATGCAATAATAATGTTGTAAAAAAAATATGTTTTTGATAAATTAGTTCATGCGGAAGTTTTATGGCTATGGCTGCCATAATCTTCTTTTAGACAGATAACCTTAAAATAGAAAGGAAAATGAAAATGCCAAAGATGAAAACACACAGATCAGGTGCTAAAAGATACAAAATAACTGCATCTGGCAAAATTGTAAGAAGACAAGCAGGTAAAGGTCACTTACTTGCAAACAAAGACGTTAGCCGTAAAAGAAGACTCTCTAAGATGGTAGAAATTTCAGAATCACAAGTGAAATTAGTATCAAAAGAGTTACCATACAAGAAATATTCAAGATAGGAGAGTTGAAAAATGAGAATAGTAAGAGGAAACGTTAATCGTAACAGACATAAAAAAATCTTAAAATTAGCTAAAGGCTTTATCGGAGCTAGAAGCAGAATTTTTAAAGTA
>CADCPD010000083.1 GCA_902803265.1 uncultured bacterium
ATTAAACCGATTAAATACCCTACTAAACCTCCGATTACGGATGCAAATGAACAAATTGTTGCATAATATAATGCTTTTTCGGGTTTTGCTAAGTCCATTGCAATAAGTAAAAAATCAGGTGGCGGCACAAGGAAAAAACTTTCTATGCAAGAGTTTAAAGCTAAACCTAAAACTCCTAATGACTGAAAATAATTATTCATACTTGAAAATAATTCATGCATATTTCTATTCCTCTATAATTTCATACAATTCACCGGCTTGTTGAATGCTTACATTGCCTGTTGGGATTACCAAAACTTTTACTACTACATTTTTGTTTGCGTATTCAATTTTTATTATGTCTCCGACTTTTAAAGTCTTTGCCGGTTTTGCTATGTTTCCGTTTACGTAAACTCTGCCTGTATCAGATATTTCATTTGCTACAGTTCTTCTTTTTATTAATCTTGAAACTTTTAAAAATTTATCTAATCTCACAAATAATTTCCTTTTGTTGTAAAAATATTGATTTTTTTTCTGGTATATTATAACATATAAAAATGTTAAGAGAGAAAAGGTAAAATTTAATGGACGTTGTCAGTACCCTGTTTAAGTTTTGTATAATCGCATTTTTATTGTTTGCAAATGCATTTTTCGTAGCGGTTGAATTTTCATTCGTAAAGGTTAGAAAAACCAGAATGGAAGAATTGTCTAAACAAGGTAACAAAGTTGCTGATTTGGTTCTTAAACAGCTTACTAATCTCGATAAAGTTGTAGGTGTAGCACAATTTGGTGTAACTTTTGCAAGTATCGGTATTGGTTGGGTTGGGGAAGCAACTATTTCTTCTATCATTCAAACAATGTTTAATGATATTTTACCCCCTCAAGATGCTCAGCTTATAGCCATTCATACAATTTCATCGGTTGCAGCATTTATTTTTGTTACTTTCGTGCATGTTGCTTTAGGTGAACAGGTTCCTAAACTAATTTCTTTACAAAATACGGAAGAAACCGCTCTTATTGTTGCCAGACCAACGCTTATTGTTTCTGTAATATTTAATCCGTTTGTTAGATTGTTAAACGGTTTTTGTAATTTTGTATTGAAACTATTAAAAATAGAAAGACCAAAAACATCTTTTGCTCATTCTCCGGAAGAACTTGATATGCTTGTTGATGCAAGTTATAAAGAAGGTGTATTGAACGAAACTGAAAAAGAAATTTTGCATAACGCTTTCAAATTCTCTGATTTAATTGCAAAACAAGTTATGATACCTAGAACAGACCTGGTTTGTTTGCCACAAAATATCAGTTTTGAAGAATTAAAACAATTTACCCTAGAAAATCAATATACAAGATATCCTATCTATGGTGAAGATATTGATGATATTAAAGGCTTTATACATGTAAAAGATATTTATGCTTGTAACGTAAATAATGAAGAATTTAAAATTGAAAACGTAATGCGTCCGATTCTTTGTGTACCTGAAACTATTACAATGGATAATTTGATAATGGAATTTAAAAAACAGCAGGCACAGATAGCAATTGTAGTTGATGAATTTGGCGGTACTGCGGGTTTAATTACATTAGAAGATGTTTTTGAAGAAGTATTTGGCGAAGTTCAGGACGAATTCGACGAGGAAGAAGAAGTTGATATTAAAAAAGTTGCTGATAATACTTATCTTGCAAATGCAATGGTAAGACTTGATGAACTTGCAGAATTTTTCGATGTTGATGAAAGTTACTTTGAAGACGAAGATATTGATACAATTGCCGGTTTAGTTCTAAAAGTTTTAGGCAGAATTGCTCAAGTTAATGATGTCGTTTATTGGAAAAATTTATCTTTGACAGTTAAAGAAATAGAAGGCGTTAGAATAACAAAACTTCTTATTATTGTTAAATTTCCATTTGAAGCTAAAAAAGAAACTGAAGAAGAAGCTTAGGTTTCTTCAATTTTCGGAAGGTATTTTTGCCAAGTTTCGTCTAAGTTTTTTATAAATATGTGTGCATCAATAACATCATCTGAAGATATGTTTGGTCTTTTATTCTTTTCAAGTATTAAATCTTCCTTTGAATTAATTTTAAAATCATTTAAACCTAAAAATGAAATCCCAAAATCCTTTCCGCAAGTTTTACAGGTTAATTTTAAAACTAAAAGCTGAGGTTCTTTTCTTATTATTTCAACGGAATTTTCGTCAAAATCGTTCTTGCATCTTGAACAGCATAAATTCTTGAATAGTAGGCTGAAATCCTTGTCCATAGTGGTTTTAATTGTAATATAAACACGTTATAAAATCAATTTGATGTGGTATTTATATAGTGTAAATTTTAAAAATCCTAAACAACAAAGAACCGAATTTGAAGAGTAAATTAAATTCGGATGTAATATATAAAGTCAGTATCTGAACCCCACAGGAGATGAAAAATGTTACCCGTCGCTTTGATTGTTTTAGGATTTATTATTTATTCGGCGTGTATTATTATACCGAGCATTTGGGAAGAATTATCGGCTAAGTAAAATTTATTTAAAATTAAATGCAATCTCAATTTTATGATAAAATTTTCTTATGGAAGATTTTACCCATTATACAGTTATGAGAGATGAAGCTGTGAGCTATTTTGATTATTCAAAAGATGCTCTTTTTGTTGATGCAACATTAGGCGGCGGTGGCCATAGTGAGGAAATTTTAAAAAGAATGACTCCAAATAGTCATTTAATATCTTTTGATATAGATGATGATGCTATAAATTATTCAAAAGAAAAATTAAAAGGTTACAAAAACTTAACAATAGTTAAGTCATCTTATGTAAATGTTAAGAAAGTTGTACATGAATTAGGATATGAAAAAATAACCGGAGGAATTCTTTTTGATTTAGGCGCTTCTTACCATCAATTAACGAAAAGGGAGAGAGGATTCTCTTTTACAAAAGATGCTCCTCTTGATATGAGATTTAATAAAGATGCGGATTTTTCTGCTTATGATGTTGTAAATACTTATAGGGAGGAAGATTTAGCCAAAATTTTCTTTGAATATGGGGAAGAAAGATATTCAAGAAAAATAGCAAAACGTATCGTTGAAAAAAGAGCTGAAAAGCCTATTGAAACTACGATTGAGCTTGCAGATATTGTGAAATATTCAATTCCTTTTTCAAAGAGCAAAATTCATCCTGCTACTAGAATTTTTCAGGCTATAAGGATTGAAGTAAATGATGAATTAAAAAATATTAAAATAACTTTGAATAATTTATTTGATTTATTAGCTACAAATGCTATAATATCAGTGATAAGTTTCCATTCGTTGGAAGATAGGATAGTAAAAGAAACATTTAAAAATTATTCAAAATCTTGCAGATGTGACTTATCAGAACCAATATGTAAGTGTGGAGGACCGTTGTTAGGCTTGCTTGTTAAAAAGCCTATTACTGCGTGTGAGAAAGAATTGGGAGAAAACCCTCCATCAAGAAGTGCAAAACTTAGAGTTGCAAAATATATAAAATAATCTTAGGGATAATATACATTGATACAAAATACTCAAAATATAGAATATACGAATGATTTTATGGAAGAAAAAATCGTTTATGATAACCTTGGAAGAATTGAGTCCATTCAGGCTGAAACTCAGGTTATTGAAGGTTATTTTCCGAAGGAATTATACGAAAGAAAAATGTCTATAAGAAAAGTTAATATTGCTTTAAGTGTAATATTGGGTATTTTTATAATAGTTGCTATGACAAGCTACTATTTTGTTACAGTGAGCGAAATGACTTTGAATAAATTAGGTCGTGAGACTGTTGCTTTAAATGATGAAAATGCTGAACTTCAATATAAGCTTGATAAATTAAAATCATTCAATAATGTAGATATGACAATGCAAAAAAATAAAACTTTAACAAGAGCAAAAGAAGTAATAGAAATTCCTCAAGTTAATTCTATTAATAATATAATTGACAAAAAGAATAAAAGTGATAAGTTGTTTTCTTATTCTATAGGCTATTAGGTATTAATTTTTAAGTATTTTAAACAATTTCTCAAACCTTGTTTTTGGTGATAAAATTTTAATAGACGGGTTGAGATGGATAAACGAAAAGAAAAACAATTTAAAATGCTTGATAAACGGTTAGGCTGCTGGCAAGTTGGTTTTGCCATCTTTGCTGTAGCTTTAATTATCCATCTGTTTTGTTTGCAAATATTAGATTTAAAACATTACAGAATAAAAGCTAAACGCCAAAGAATGGCGAATACTTTTGTTATGCG
>CADCPD010000084.1 GCA_902803265.1 uncultured bacterium
AAAAAAGAACCTCAAATTTGAGGTTCTTTTTTAATGGTCGGGATGACACGGTTCGAACGTGCGACCCCCTCGTCCCAAGCGAGGTGCGCTACCAGCTGCGCTACATCCCGTTAAAACTTTGGGCTGTATCTTTCGATACACTTTAAGCAATCCTAGTTTATATTAAAGATATTTTTTCGTCAAGTATTTTTTATCTTTTTCTAAAATCTAGTACAAATGTACTTTTTATTTTTATATTTATAATGTTAGCATTATCTAATATGAAAAAGATTTTTTCTATTTTTGCGTTATTTATATCTATGTGTCCGTTGGTTTTTGCTGATGAACTTAATCCTGTTGTTTTGGAACCTGATTTCAAAACAAGGATTTTATCTTTTGCAGAAACTGATAATAATTTTAAATCTGATATCGATACGGATAAAGAAAGATTTTTAGCAATTTTAGAAGAACCTCAATCCAATACTGAAATGGATTCTGAACTTGAAGAAAAAAAAGATGTTGTTGAAGATACTTTATTTGAATCTGTTGATAAAGAAGTTATAAATCTTAGAGCTTCAAAAATGCCGAAAATTCTGCCTCATGATTTTGATTTAGGTGCTGAAAAATTATTTTTTGAATTTGATGAGGGTCCTGTTGAAAATATGCTTATTTATGGTGCATATCGTGGGGATTTTAACTTTAGCTTTTTGAATAATGATAGCTATCATACAAATTATAATTTATTTATGGCAGAAGCAGGTATAGCAGGAAAAATGCGTGATATACCTGTTGATTACAGATTTTCTTTGAATTTTGTGCCTATAAAAGACGTTCCATATTGGGACGGAATGATTTTGGATAATTTTATTACAATAAATATAAAAGAACATAATAAAATTAGAATTGGTCATACGCGTACGGCAAATGGTGTTGAAGGTGGTCAATCAGGATATTTGATACCGTTTATTAACAAAGCGCAAATATCAAGAACAATTGCTAATGCCAGAGCTTTAGGGATAAAAGTTATTGGTGATTACAAACTTGTTGATTATGATATCGGTGTTTTTTCTTCCGACAGATATTTTCAAAGTTTTTTCCCGGGAGCAGAAGTTACAGGTTCTATAAACTTTAAACCATTAGGTCTTACTGATGGAAAATATGGCAAAGTTACTTTAGGTACAAGTTTTAATGTTGGTCAAAAAGATAATTATTATAAAAATATAGGTTTTTATGCAGCATATCAATATAAAAAATTTAAGTGGGATTTTGAATATGCTATAGCAGACGGTTATAACGGAAGACAACTTCATTCTTCAACGAAAAAACCTGAAGGGTTTTATACTACTGTTTATTATGATTTGACGGATAAAATTGAATTACTTGCAAGATATGACCATTTTGTTCCGGATAGGGAAAAGGATTCTACTCCCCAAAAAGAATATTCTGTCGGAATAAATTACAGAATTAAAGGTGATGCACTTAAACTCATGCTAAATTATGTTTACTACGACAATGTTGTGGGTAAAAGCGGAAGCAGAATATTCTTTGGTACACAGTTTATTATTTAGTGAATAGTGAACTGTGAATGGTGAACAGAGCGTAGTGTTTTCTATTCACTATTTAATTTGTGAATAGGCACTAAAAAACGGAATTGCTGTTCAGCAATTCCGTTTTTATCTTTATTCTTAAATTAAACTCCCAAAAGTTCTTTAACTTCTCTACGTTTAATTTTTCTTGTTGTTGTTTTTGGTAAAGGTTCTTTATGAACGATTATATTTACAGGTCTTTTATAAGAAGCTAATTGCATTGATAGTTTTTTAACTTCTTCTCTTACTGCTTTGTTCAATTCTTCATCAGATTTACCTTGCATGTAAGAATCTTTTGGAACGATAATTGCCAAAATATCTTCTGTTCCTTCTTTGTTTCCTGTTGTTCTTGATGAACCCATTACACAAATTTCCGCAAAATTATCACTTTGTTCAAGTACTGTTTCAACTTCTTCAGGGAATACTTTTTTACCACCTGAAAGAACGATCATGTTTTTAATTCTTCCTGTAATGTGAATATGTCCGTCAGAATCAAGGTGTCCGATGTCGCCCGTGTGTAACCAACCATCTTCATCAATTGTTTCTGCTGTTAATTCAGGTTGATGATAGTATCCTTTCATTATTGAAGGTCCTTTTAAAAGGATTTCTCCTGTTTGTTCATCAATTCTGCATTCAATACTTGCAAGAGGTTTACCTACTGAGGTATAGTCTTTACGTTTTTGATAGTTTACTGATACAACAGGGCTTGCTTCTGATAAACCGTATCCGCCATAAACTTTGATACCGATTGTTTCAAAGAAGTTTGCAACATGCTTATCTATAGGTGCACCGCCTGAAATACATCCCTGGAAGTGTCCGCCGAATTTGTCATGGATTTTTTTGAACATGATTTTCTTAACTGCTAATGAAGGAATGTATTTTGCCAAATTAAACATTATTCCGAATAAAATTTTAGTTAGAGGTTTTGAATTAATTTCGTTTTCAATACCAACTTTCAATAATTTTAAGAATGCAGGTACTACTACCATAAAGTTGATTTCTTTTTCTGTCATGATACTTAATATATCTTTTGGTTTTAAAGTTTGAGTATAGTAAACAGAAAGTCCCCAATATAAGAATGTAGAAAATCCTACAGTAAATTCAAATAAGTGATTCATTGGTAATATTGAAAGAATTTTTGGTTTTTCATCTTCCCTAAATAATTTAGGATAAATAAGTTCAAAGTCATTCAATTGAGTCATGATATTTCTGAATGAAATTTCAACACCTTTAGGATTACCAGTTGTTCCTGATGTATAAATTATAACAGCAGTTGATTTAGAACTTCTGTGAACCCATTTGCAATTATAATTATCAGGTAGAGTATATAAGCATGGTAAATCCATGTTGTATGTAGGTTCATCAATAACTAAAATATGTTTAATAGAGTCAATTTTCTTTTGTAATTCCAAAGCTTTATCAACATAGTGTTGTCCAACCATAATTAATGTAGGTCTGCAATCGGATAATATTGATTCAAGTTCATAAATAGTAAGCTTAATATCTAACGGAACAGTTGTTGCACCGGATAAAACAGATGCAAATATGCATGCTCCGTATTCGGGTTTTGATTCAGAAAGGATTGCAATTCTTTCACCCTTTTGTATTTTTAAATCGTTGATTAAATAAGAACCAAGTTTTCTTGACAATAAACCAAGTCCTCTATAAGTAAATTCTTTCCATCCAAAAGCTGTTTTAATTCCGACAGCTACACGGTTTTGATAACTTTCAGTCTTCTTTTCCAATAAAAGAAGTACGTTATTATTCTTTAAATTCATATCATATATCCCTTTATCTGCTATAAAAATCCACAACTATTCCTTAACTATAGAATAGCTTAAATAAAAGCGATGTCAAATAATTAAGATTATGTAATCAATTAAGATTAATTTATAAAAAAATTCTAAACTATGTGGATGATTTTGGGAGTAAATCTATGTAACTTTTTGTAAACATGTCGTAAGATTATTATATATGTTGAAGTTAACATGTTGACTTTACATAAAAAAGAATTAAAGAAAACATGAAAGTCGAACAAGAAAGGAAACCTCAATGGGTTTAGCAGCATCACAAGCCAGATTGCTTGGAATTGGCTCAAAAAAAATAAATACCGAATGGCAAGGCCAACAAATAAATCAGGCTCGTACTGCATTAGCTAACGAGGCATCTAGATTGTGGCAGGAACATTATTCAATGAAAGTTCCGACTGCTCCTGATATTACTAATTTTACAAAAGATCAATATTCATTTAATGATGGTCAAAGTGATTATGAAATAGTTTCTGTAGAAAGTTCAAGTTCAACTGCAGGATATAATTCAAAAGTTAAATACAGATATTATCAAGATACGGCGGTAGGAAAAGAATTTGAAAATAAAGATCCTCAAGTTCAACGTACTGGCGCTACTGATGCAAAAAGCGGTATTTCTATTAAAAAATTACCAAGCGGAGCTTATCTTGTAACAAAAGACGGTAAATCTGAAATTGTTCAAAGTTTGAATGATTTAGATGATGATACTAAAACAGCATTAACAGATGCCGGAATAATTAAAGCTCAAGATGACGGTACAGGAAATATTAATTATGTAGACGGTTCATTACCTCAACCGGGCTTTATGGTTGGTAATTCTAAAACACAAATTGCTGACAGAAATGATGTAGAAACAGATGCCGCTCTAAAAAGAATTGCTGAAGCTTTTCCTGACAGCAATATGGCAAAAGCTATAAATTCAGGTGAAGATTTATATACATATTCTAAAAACGGCATAATCCAATTTGCATGTTTAGATGATTTGGAAAAATCTGTAAATTCTTCATCAGATATAGACAAACAAATTCCGTTGATGCAATATTCAACAAAATTTGTTCAAGAAGAAATATTGAAAACAAGTGATGCTTTAGTTGAAAAAAATTCAACAGGCAGATATCGTTCAATTTCTTTAGCAGATTTTAGCAATAATGAATTTGCTTTACATGCGGAATCTACAACAGATAATGAAGCATATGATAAAGCTGTTCAAGCATATAATCAGGAAAAAATGGCTTATGATGAAAAAGTTAATCAAATTGAAAACAGTAGAAAGAAAATTCATGAACAGGACAGAACTCTGGAACTAAGGTTAAAAACTCTGGATACAGAACATAATGCACTTCAAAATGAAATAGAAACAATAAAAAAAATAATGGAAAAGAAAGTAGACGAAACGTATAAGACTTTCCAATAGGAAAATAAAAAGGAACACAATACAAAAGAGAGATATAAGAAAGGATAAAAAATCATGGGAATGGCAGCATCACAAGCAAGATATTTAGGACTTGCTGCAAGAAAAACAAACTGCGAATACCAAGGCCAACAAATCAACCAGGCAAGAACGGCTTTGGCAAATCAGAGCGCTGAACTTTGGAATCAGATGTTAGGAATGCAGGTGCCTGTTGTTCCTGACCAAACGAATTTTGCAAAAACACAATATTCATTCTCCGATGGTCAAAATGCTTTTGAAATTGTTTCAATGGTTCCTTCAGATGAGGACGATGAATATAACTATACTGTTAAATATCAATACTATGAAGATGAAATAAAAGGTATAGAAGTTGCAAATACAAACCCTCAAGTTCAAAATGCTGAAACTCATCAACAAACAGTATATTCATATGATTCAGGAAATGGAAGTATCACAACAACTGTTGTTGAAGGTGAACCTCCAACATATACATACAAAACCAATTTTGGTGGTAGTGAAGAAACTTTGGAAGAATTAACTGCGACTTCAAATCCAACTTTTGCTGCAGCAAAAGCAGATTTAATTCTTCATGGAATTACATTTGAAGATGGAGATACAAAAATATATAAAACTCCAAGCGGTGTATATTATAAAGGTGGAGATTTACCAACAGTTGCAGGTTCTACAGGTACTACTTTATACAATAATTTAAGTTCAGAACAAGTAACAGTAGCAGATAAATTTAAAGTAGGTAATTCTTTAGCAACTGCTGTAACAAAAGCTGATGTAACAAAAGATCCTAATTTGGCTGCGACATTGTTGAAAATAGCTGAAGATAATCCTGATTCAAAAATCTCTCCGGCTATTAAAGCTGCGTATAATCCTTCAACAAAAACTTGGGATGATTCTATTTCTGAAAT
>CADCPD010000085.1 GCA_902803265.1 uncultured bacterium
GCACGTTGTGCCATAATCATATTTGAAAGTTCACGAGCAAGGTCAACGTTTGAACCTTCCAAACCACCAGTTTGAACCAAACCCATACCCATTGAACCACCTACAGCATATACTGTTTCACCTGTATTTGGACCAATTGACCATAAGTTATTATTTTTTGATACAAGACCTGCTTCGTTTGTTACCGTAGCCAATTGCAATACAAAACCTGATGTTTCAGCGATATTCGGGTTCATATCAATTTTATCTGCACCACGAATTACAACACCTGTTGATGTAGTATATTTCCATTCAAAAGTATTATCTTCATTATTTGCTTCAACCGTTAATTTATCACCGTTTGAGTATGTTGCTTCGATTGTACCGTCATTTGAAACCGAATAACTTTCCAAGTTTACGGCTTCACTCAAAGCGGCAACCGGTTCAATTTTTACAGTGTAGTCAAGAACTTTAGAATAATAATATCCATCAGCACTTTGTTCTGCAGACGCCAATCTGGTTGCTTCAAGGAAGTTTGATGTTCCTGCAGTAAACGATAATTTTGGATTTACACTTTCTGTATCAGTTTCATTATTAGTATAACTTGTACCACCATCTAGCGTAATCTTATAATCAACACCCGGCAAAGTAGGATCAGCAACACTTACAACTCCGTATTGACCTGCAGTTTTAATAATTATACCATTTGCATCGTATAATGGCGAACCATTAACACCAGACCAATAATAGTCCGTACTACCAACAGAAAACTGATAACAATCAACGGCTTTACCTGTATCTTGTGCAACTATTGTAACCTGTTTTGCAATAGTTCTGTCGTACGGAGGTTGAGCTTTAAATGATATAGTACCATTACTGTTTGCCGCTGCAACAACGTGTTCGTTCATATAGTGCGTTGTTCCGCCTTCTGTATCATACACCGTTTGCGCAAGAGTAGCATTTAATTTTGCAACCAGTTTATCAACACTGCCTTCCAAATCTTCAGGTAGTATTTCAAAACCAACAGATATTGCATGCGATGCATCGGTATATCTCAAATAAAATGTACCAGCTGTTATATCAGCATCATTTAAACTGTCAACTGTTGCAGCACCAAGCTTTTCATTACCTGGAGTTGTTACCTTTAAGGTTTGAGGAACATGAATTTTTGATTGCGATGCAGAAGAATTATAAATTTGAGCTGCGCCTAGTACATACATACCGTTTTGAGTAACCATATTACCATCTGCATCAAGAGTAAACGCACCATCTCTGGTATAAAAAATTTGTCCGTAAGAATCCATTACCGTAAAATAACCTTTACCCGAAATCATTAAGTCATCAGTTCTGCCTGTTGAAACATATGTACCTTCCGTAAAGTTTCTTACAATACTACCAACTTCTACACCAAGACCAACTTGCATCGGGTTAATACCACCTGTTGTTTTTGTAGGAGAGTTACCTGTTGTATAAGTTTTTGAAAATAAATTTTCAAACCTTGTATCAGCAGCCTTAAATGCAGTAGTATTAATATTTGCAACATTGTTTGAAACAACATTGATTGATGTTGTTGCGGCGTTAATACCACTCATTGATGTATATAGCGATTGCGACATTTTTCCTCCTCTATGTCTGTTTATTTGTTTTTAAATTTGATTTATCTACTATATTTCCTTATCACTAGTTTTTAACCGATTTAATATATGATATCGGATAAGTTTTTCCATTTACCCTTATTTCACCGGCACCGGAATCAAACGATGCCTCGTCAACTGTTCCTGTAATAATTGTTTCGCCTGTCTTGTCAGCCGGATCAAATACACTAACCTCTTTACCCAACAAACTTAAAGTTTGCGTTATATTTGCCGAAGATGCATAAGCATCTGATAAAGAGCTTACAAGCCCTGATAATTTTTCAACCGAACTTGTTGTGTTTTGCGCAGCTTCAAGAGACGAATATTGGGCCATTTGCGCAAGCCATTCCTGATTTGAAACAGGCTCTGTCGGATCCTGATATTCCATTTCCTTTAACATCAACTGTAAGAACATGTTTTTATCTGTCATATCTGTTGATGGTGTTCTTGTTGATTGCTGCATTGATGTTTGATTTTTTAACATTGTCACTTGACTTGTTACCGCTGTTGTCATCTTATCCTCCGTCTGTCTTAAACTTCTATATCCACATTCCCTGCTCCAACAGCAATTTTTTCAGATTCACCTTCTGAAATAATTTCCTCATTTTCAGAAATCAATTCTTCTGTTGAAATATTTTCATCATTTTCTTCATCTGCAATTTCAGGATTTACATTTTTTTCAAAATGAGATTCATTTTCTCCGCGTCTATCTCCTGTTCCTGCAAAATCCTGCTGTTGTGAATTTTCTTCGTTAAAGTTATCTCTGCCAAATAAAAATTCTGATGAACTTTCACTTGCAGATGCAACTTTTACACTTACGTTATTTACTGTTACACCCTGATTAGATAATGTTGCTTTCAAGCCGTCTATATTTCTTTCCAACATTTCTTTTACTTGGAAATTATCCGTCAACATTTTTGCCTGTAAACCATCTTTGCCTTTCATGATTTCTATCGTGATTTTACCAAGACTTTCAGGTGTCAACTGTAAAGTTATTTTCTTTGTTCCGTTAATATTTTGTGCCTGCATTTTATTATTTATTTGTGACAAAATATCATTTTTCGAAATTTCTTTTGGTTGTTCTTCTACACTTTGTTTTTTATCAATAAACTTTGAAAAATCTTTGTTTTGTGTTTCATTGCTTTTTGTTTGAGTTTCAAATGATATTCTTGCAACATCTTCCTGTGCAGAACCTTGTCCTAAATTACCACTTAAATCACTTTCTCCGCTGCTTACATTTGTAACATTAAGATTTAAAGCCTCTAATTTTGCTTCATCAAGCCCTGCTTTTTCCATTACTTCTCTAAAACTTAATTTTGTTTCATTTTGATTTGAAGCAGCAACAGGCGCTTCCTGCATAACATCATCACTTACATTTACCAAAACATCATTGTTTACAGTATTATCTTCATTTGTAAATGTATCAACTTCTACTGCATCTTTATTTTGAACTGTAATTTTTTCTTTTTGATTATCTGCCAAATCACTTTCTTTATTTACATCTTTTGACTCTAATGCTTCCGATTTAAGTTTTGTTCTATCAACTGTTAAATCTTGCTCTGTATCTTTTGTAGTATCAACAGCTTGATTTACTGTATTTAGATTATCAGTTTTTTGAATGTCATTCGTTGATAAAAGTGCATCATTTTCAACAGACAAATCAGCAGTCACATCACTGACCAAATCATCAGTTAAGTTTGCCTGTGTTGTTTGTAAAATACTATCTTGAGATAATAAAGTATCCTGTTCTAAATCTGTAGATTCAACTTGCTGTAAAGAATCAATTGTTGACTGATAATAAGCATTTATATAAAAATCTGCAGGAGTCGAACTTTCATCAACTTCATCAATCAATAACAATTGTTCTAAATTTTGCAAATCATCTGTCTCTGAAAAAACATCCGAATCAACATTTATATTAGATATGCTTATATTACTGTCTAATTCAAGCAAACTATTATCAATAACATCCGTATTTATACTAATTTCTTCCGATAAACCTGTCTCAGTTGATACATCATTAGTTTCAGCAGTTGACACATTGGTATTATCAGAAGAATTTTGTGTTTTTTCTGAAACATTTTGAGTTTTTTGTGTACTTTGAGAGGTTTGAGAATTTTGAGTTTTTTGAGTATTTTGAGTTGATTTATTAGAATTAGCAACAGAATTATCAGTTTTTCTGTTTTTAGTATCATTCAAAGTTTTTGAACTAATATTGTCATTGTTATTATTATTGTTATTACTGCTATTATTGTTGTTGTTAAATTTATTATTTTTAGACAAATTATTAGTATTATATTTGTTATCTTTCATCAAATTATTATTTGCAGTTGAAAGAATATCATTAAAACTTTTACCATTAGAAAAAGTTTCCGTATAATTTTTTGTTCCTGTACCTAAATTAAGTTCTGTCTTTGTAGAATTTAACAATAATGCAGTTGTATCTAATAAATTTTGTGTCATATTTCCTCGTCCCGTTTGCTAATTAAACTTAGCCTGATATCTGGTAGTCGTTATGTCGTCTGCTTCTTTTTCTTCCAAATAGTTTATGTAGTCATTAAACTTCTTTTCTTCTTTTTCTTTTAGTTTTTCTAAGATTTTTACCTGTTTCAATGCCTCATTAACTTCTATTTGTTTCACCCTTAAAAGTTTTTTCCAATCTGATATAACTTTTTCCTGATTTCTTATATCTCCGTATAATTTTGAACTAAAACTTTTGTAGGTTTGCATTCCTCCTATGTCAATATCTTCTTTTTCATAAAGCTTATTTAAATCTCTTATAATATTCGCTTGTTTTTCATTTAATTCTTCAAGCTTTTCTATATGAAGATTTAAACGCTTTATAACTTTTGCCATTTCAAGTCTTTTATCTTCCAAGACTTTTTTTCGCATATCAAGCACAATTTGCAATCTAAATGTAAATTTCTTCAATTAACTTACCTCATTCCTTGCAAATAATACTTTGCTTATAAACACTTTACTAATTAATGTATAAATTCACATCCTATATATAGTTGATTTGCTTTAATTATTTTTAAAAATTTCATACGGATAGAGGACAAATAAAAAAAGCGGAGCCGTTGGCTCCGCCTTTTTTATTTATATTTTTATTATGCTGCTTTTTGAGCTTCTTTTGTTACAACAGGTTTTGCTTCTTGAGTTTTTCTCATTTCCGCTGTAATTGATTTAATTAATTCAGGAATTGATTTTCCTTCTTTTTCAGCTTTTTCAATTTTAATTTCTGAACTGTCAGCTTTTTTAGCGATAATATCGTTTACTTTTGCAAATACTTTAGCAAAATCTTTTTCTTCTTTACCGTTAATCATAACTTTTAACGGAGTTTCTAAAGTTAAGTCTTTCATAGCGATTCCGCCGCCTGCTGCTTGTGAGTGACCACCGCCGCCGAATAATGTAGCTGCGATTTGTGCTAAATTTGATTGACCGCTTGATCTGAATGAGAAACTGTATGAATTTTTGTCTGCGATTTGAGAATTTGCGTTTAATTCACCTTGTTTTTGGTTTTGAGTAATTAAAACAGCTAATCTGTCGTAATCATATGGAGATTTGTATGTTGAATAAGCTAATGCTTTTGCTGATAAACCTTCTGTAGATTCTTTTACACTGCCCGGCATTTTTAATGAAGTTAAGGCTTGTGAGCTTTTGAATGCAGAATAAACATCATTAAATTGAACTTTTGCATCTTGTTTTTTAGCTTCTGCATATACTTCTTGTAAATCATCATAGCTTGCAACAATCATGCCTACGCCTAAATCAGCATCCATAATTCTGTTTTGTACAGATTTTTCAAGAACTAAATCTCTTGCACCTTTTGTATATGTACCATCTGCATTTTTAACTCTTACATTTGGTAATTCATAATCAAGATTTAATCTTATCCATTGTTTATCAATTTCGCCGCCGCCTACTTTTGCTAATTCGTTATATAACCATTTTGTCATACCTTCAGGGCTGTATGTAGGTCTTTGAGTTACAGGTTTTTCATAATCTTTAGCATCGTGTGATGCAACTTTGTCAAATCTGCATGTATCAGTTAATGTACCTGCTGAAATACCTGCTACGAATTGTTTAGCACTGTCAACAGAGTTTTTAAACATTTTACCTAATAAACCTGCTTTATCAGCTAATGCTGTAACAATTTGAGTTGCTGCAGGAACGGTATCTGCTACTAAGAATAAATTATCTTTTTTTACTTTTTCTAAATCTAAACCTAATTTTTTAGATTCTGCTGTCCATTCACTTGCTCTGTGAGGGTGATGGTCGATAAAAATTGTTTTATCTGCTGTTTCAAAATATTTTTTGAAGTTTTTGCTTGTTCTACCAGGAACTGGTGTATCTAACATAATAACTAAATCATATTTTTTAGCTTTACCATTGATTGCTTCAGCATCAAATGTTTTTGATGGGTCTTTTAATCTTTCGATTTCTTTTTCTAATTTTCCGATTTGAGTTTTTGCAGCTTCTGAGTTGCTACGTTTCAATAATTCAATGTTCTTTTCTAATTGATATACAGCAAATCCGTTATAAGGTCTTTTGATGTTATCTACACCAGGTAACTTTGAGAAATTGTTAGGAATTTCATCATCAATAGCCATATCAACGTTTCTTTCAGGGAATGCGCCTTTAATTGCTGCTTGCATACCTAATACACATCCAACTGTATCACCATCAGGTTTGCAGTGTCCCAAAACTAAAATGTTTTTATTTTTAGGGTCATTAATTTCTTTTGAAATAGTATCAATTGCAGTTTTAATTTCTCTTACTCTGCCTAAACCTTTCTTTTGACCTTCAATATCAAAGATTTTTTCTAAAACTTCTTTTGGAGAAGTTGGTTCTTCATATACAGCTACTGTTGAAGCAATTGTTTTTTTATCAGAATCAATTAAACTTGTAAATAAATCTTTTGTTTGTTTTTTAACAGTTTCGTTGTTACCAACATATTTAAATGCAACTTCTATACCAACTGTAGGGAATGCACTGTTTACACCGCCGTTTACGTTTGTTAATTCAAATTTAAAATTATCTTTTTCGCTTGGATTTGATTCGATTAATTTTGCGAATCTGTTTGTTAAAGTTACGGGAACTTCACCTATTGTTCCAAATTCTTTATCATTAATGCTTAAAACTTTATTTTTATAAATTTTACCATCTTTTTCGTTTTCAACGATATTTATAGAATAATCAAATTCTTTACCTTCTTTCCAGTTTGAAGCTGCTAATTTTACAACAGAATCATCAACTGAATCTTTTCTTCCGCCTGCAGTACCTTTTTGGTGTTTCATAACACCTGAAAGATTGAAGTTAACAGAAGGAACTTCTTTAACAACAGGGTTTTTAAATTGACCTGTAAAAGATACGTGTAAAGCCTTACCTGCACGATTAATATCGATTACTTTATCATTTTTTGTTGAAAAAGTTGCTGTATCTTTAATTTCACCAAATCTGTAAATTGGTTGATTTTTAGCTTCTTTAATACTAGGAACTGTATTGTTAATTGATATCGGTAAAACTTTCACTACACACGCCTCCAAACCTATATATTAATAAAGTGCATGCAAACTCAATAATTGCGCTTTTTGA
>CADCPD010000086.1 GCA_902803265.1 uncultured bacterium
TGAGCGGCAATACCGATGTTTCTTGTTCTTGCTAATGGTGTTTTTCTTGCCATTTCCTTAATTCCTTTTCTTTTTATATGTGTATAACTATTTATAAATGCTATTTATAGCCTTCCATTAAATTATCCTATAAAAAACTTTTATTTCAAGCATGAAATTTAAACTTATATCCCAAAAAGTTTTTAGATTATATTCCCACATTTCTTTTACCGCAAAGAACCGTGGGACAAAGAAACTCCTGCCATGTATTCCATTCACTCGTAATTTGTAAATATTTTGCATTTTGTCCGCAAACTCACTATCGTTCAAACAATGCGGACTAATCGTGGCAAAATATTACAATTACGGTTCTTTACATAAAGGGCGAATTAAAAATTTATTAAAATCACAATATTAATCTCAATATATAATAATACATTTGTCGAAATTTTTATGTTAAAATGTATCGGGAAAAGAGGAAACAAAATGCTTGATAATTTAGAAAAAATAACAGATTTTAAACACGGAGATAATTCTCATCAAGGAGCAAGTTTATATAAAACAGAGTCAATGATTGATTATGAACTTTTAAACGGAGAAGAATTATCATACAAAAATATAAATGATATGACAACATTAATTCAAATCTTAAGTGAATTTTTTGATGTTAATGCTGCAATAATGGTAAAAAATGCAATGCCTTGCGGAGCAGCTTTGGGAGCAAGCCTAACGGAAGCATTTAACAAAGCTTTTGATTGTAACCCCATAAGTGTTTTAGGTTCTTGTATAGGATTTTCTAAAATTTTAGATACCGAAACAGCTAAAAAAATTCATTTATCTGACTTTGAACTTGTTATGGCAATAGGTTATGATAAAGAAGCTCTTGATATTTTAAAGAAAAAACCTAACGTAAAAGTTATAAAAATAAATACACCGCTTGAAGAAGTAAAAATTTCAATGGCAGAAGAAGTTAGAATAACCCCGTTTGGAATATTACTTCAAGATGCAGACAGAAGTGATTTTAACAAAGACACCTTTAAAGTTGTAACTAAAAGAAAACCAACTACTGAAGAAATTGAAGATGCGATATTTGCATTTAAAATAGCAAAACATTCAAAATCAAAGGCTGTAGTTGTAGCAAAGAATTTTAAAATGTTATCAATAGCGCAAGGTCAAACAAATTTTGCTGATGCTTGCACTTGGGTAATGACTTATGCCTGCGACGATACAAAAGGCTCTGTTATGGCTTATGACGGAATCATTGATACGATTGATGGCATTCATATTGCAGCACAAGCAAGAGTTGCACTTGTAATTCAAGCAGGCGGGGCTTTTAATGACAATGTTATTACAAAAAATTGCGATAAATATGAAATAGGAATGATTACAACAGGTATTACACACCATAAAATGTAGGGAATAAGCAAATGGCAAAAGGTTTAAATAAATCAGTAACTTGGCTTTCATTAGCACATTTTACAACAGATACATATTCAGGATTTTTAAACCCTATTATGCCGTTTATTGCTGCAAATTTAGGAATTTCAATGGGTATTGCCGCTCTTGTTATGAGTATTTCTCAATTAATTGCGCAATTAATTCAACCTATTTTCGGATTTTTTGCAGACAATATATTTAAAAGAGCATTTATATTTTGGGGATTATTGTTTGCGGCCGTATTTTTTCCTTTAACAGCTTGTTCTAAGAACTTGCCAATGCTTGTTTTCTTTGTTGTTTTAGGGAGTTTAGGTGTAAGTATATTTCACCCTCAAAGTATTGGTTTTGTAATAAGATTTACCAAAGAAGATTTTACAAAAAATATGGGAATATTTTTGAGTTTAGGTTCAATAGGATACTCTTTCGGGCCGGCAATATCTTCTGCCGTTATGGAATATATTAAACTTGAGGCAATGCCAGTAACTTCAATAATTGGTATTATTTTAGCATTATTTATGTTTGTATGTGTTCCTAAAATTTCAGATATTGACAAAAAGCC
This sequence comes from uncultured bacterium, assembly GCA_902803265.1. GTDB lineage: Bacteria > Cyanobacteriota > Vampirovibrionia > Gastranaerophilales > Gastranaerophilaceae > UBA791. Next base: position 1,976 of record CADCPD010000086.1, read on the forward strand.
TGAAAAAAAAGATATACTACAAGTTTTCAAAACAATTTTAACTAATAAACAAATACTCATATTGATATTAATATCAATAATGAAAGCTATAATTTCAAGCAGTTGTGCAATATTGTTGCCGTTTTTCTGGAAAGACTCAGGCTATAGCCCCGTATATATAGGAATGGCACTATTTTGGTTTATGCTCGCAGGGGGATTTGGTTCACTTTTAAGCCCAAAATTTGAAAAACTCATAGGCACAAGAAACATAATATATTTATCAATGCTTTCAATGCCTGTATTGATGTTCATATTCGTATATATGACACCGATACACCATACAATAGCCTTAATAGCTTTTGTATTAATGGCATTTATTTTAATGTTGGCAACACCTATAACAATGGTTTTGGCACAAAAAGAATTACCTCAATATAAAAGCATTATCGGTGGATTTTTAAACGGCTTTTGCTGGGGAATTGTCGGCGGCGTTTTAAGTGGATTAGGTTTTGTTGCACAAAAATTCGGCGTTCTTCAAATTCTTTTAATCGCAAGTATTCTTCCTGCATTAAGCGTTTATTTTGTTAAAGATTTAAAAATTGAAGAAAAACAATAAAATAGACTTTATAGATGAGCATTCATTTGTAAAAGTTGTTTTATAATCGACTTATGACAAAAGCAAGACAAACTCAAGTCAGCACATTTAGAGATGCATGGGTAGAGGTTAATTTAGATTATTTAACGCAAAATGTAAAAGCTTTTAAGGAATATTTACCAAAAGATAAAAAATTACTTGCGGTAGTAAAAGCTGATTCATACGGACATGGCGCAGCAATGATGCTGCCTACTATTTTGTCATGTAAAATTGATATGCTTGGTGTAGCTTCTATTGACGAAGCTCTGGACATAAGAAATGCAGGAGCAACTTGTGATATTTTGGTTCTCGGAGCACCACCGGTTTGGGCTTTTGAAAGTGCAATTCAAAATGATATATCAATATCAATCTTTAATGATGATCATTTGGAAGCTGCTAAACAAATGTATGAAAGAACATCAATTCCTGTAAAAGCACACATAAAAGTTGATACCGGAATGAACAGAATCGGAGTAAGAGCAGAAGAAGCCGTTGATTTTATAAAAAAAGTTCAAAAACTTGAATATATAAACCTTCAAGGTATATTTTCACATCTTGCAAACAGTGATAATGAAACAAGAACAAAAGAGCAGCTTGATAAATGGGAAAACATTCTTGCAAATGTAAATACAGAGGGTCTTCTAACTCATATTTTCAGCTGTATAGGAGCATTATCATATGATTGCACATGCAATATGATAAGACTTGGAGGAATGATTTACGGATTAAATTCTCCTTTCCCAAATAATAGAAAAAGTCCGTTTGAAGTAAAACCAATATTAGGATTAAAAGCAAGAATTTCAAATATTCATAAAGTAAAAAAAGGCGAAGGCGTAAGTTACAGTTACAATTTTATAGCTGACAAAGATATGACTGTTGCAACAATTCCGATAGGATATGCTGACGGAATAGACCGCAGACTTTCAGGAAAAATTTACGGATATATTAACGATAAAAAAGTAAATCAAATCGGCAATATCACAATGGATCAAATGATGTTTGATATAACTGATGTTGATGCGGAAGTCGGTGAAATAATAACCCTTTTAGATGAAAGAATAAGTATAGAAGATTGGGCAGAAAAATTAGGAACAATAAATTACGAATTAACCTGCCGATTAAAAGTAAGATTACCAAGAATATATATAAGATAGGAGACATCATGACAGAAGAAATTTCATACGATTACGGAATAATAGGTTCAGGTCCCGCAGGACTAACAGCATCAATTATTGCAGCAAAACAAGGATTTTCTGTTGTGTTATTTGAAAAAAACGAACTCGGCGGAGTTTGTTTAAATAAAGGTGCAATTCCTACAAAAACAATTTTAAATTCTGTCGAATTATATAATGAAATCAAACATTCTCAAGATATAGGAATTGAAGCGGAAAACGTTAAATTAAATCTTTCTAAAATTATGGAAAGAAAAGATAAAGTTGTTGAAACATTAAAAAAACATTTTGAAAAAGAAATAGATGAGCACAACATAACTTTTATACAAAAAGAAGCCAATTTAATTGATGAACACACAATAGAATGTGACGGAAATCAATACAAATGTTCTAAAGTTATTGCAGCAACTGGTTCTACTCCAAAACCGTTCAGAGGAATAGATTTTGACCATAAATTTGTTTTAAATTCAGAAGATTTATTAAATATGACAGAAATTCCTAAAAAAGTTGTCATCATAGGCGCTGGAGCAGAAGGTGTAGAATGGGCAAGAATTTTCAACGCAATGGGAACAGAAGTAACTATTGCGGAAAAAACATCAAGACTCCTACATTCTGCAGATATTGAAGTTTCAAAAGAATTGGAAAAAATCTTTAAAGAACAAGGTATAAAAACATATCTTTCTACAGATTTAGACCATATAAGAGATAAAAAAGTAACTTTAACAAACGGAGAAATAATTGAACCGGATTTCGTTTTGATAACAATCGGAAGACATGTAACAAGATTTGAAAATGGTAATAACAACATTACTTATCTTGGAGATGCATATGGCTCTTTAATGCTTGCAACTTTTGCAACGTATCAGGCAAGAGCACTTGTATCAGATATAGTCTTTGATAATGTATTTGTACCAAGTATAGTATATGGAACTCCTGAAATAGCATGGATTGGAGCAAACGAACAAGATTTACCTAACGGAAGTTATAAAAAATTTGTTTATCCGTTAAATAAACTGGCAAAAGCGAATTGCGATAACAAAACATCAGGGTTTGTAAAAGTTTTGGCATACCAAGGCTACATAATTGGAGCTCACATAATCGGGAAATATGCCTCTGCATTAATTCACGAATTTGCAATCGCAATGCAAAATAATATAAAAGTTTCTGAACTTAAAAAAGTATGCTTCGCGCATCCGACATATTCAGAAGCTGTTTATGAAAGTATTTTAAAAATATAGGATTAAAACATGAAACAAATTATAATTATAACAATATTAGCGCTAGGCTTTTACTTTGCTTATATTAATTGGGATAAAATTAATACAGCAATACAAACTGATATAAAAAACGAAAAAACAATTCAGACCATAAATGCTGTTAATGAAGGACGAAATAATTTAAATCAAGAAGCAGAACAAATTTTAAATAATAACTAAAAGAAAAGATATGCCTTAAAACATATCTTTTTTTAAGTAATTTTTAATAGGAAGGAAAAAAGGTTGGGTAATAAAATTTGTTTTAAAATTGTTTTCTTAAAATTCTAGATTTTGTTCGGGTTTAGTATAGGAAAAGGTTTTGGGTTTGGGTAGGATAGAGGGAAAAAGGTAGGATATTCAGCAAAACCTATTATTAATCTAAACTTTTAATATTTACAATTTATTTATGCATTAACCGAATACGTTGAATGATTTTTCTACGTTGTCTTTACATAACGATTTAATAGCATCGTATTCAGTTTTAATAGCGTCGTGTTCTGTATTTACTTGAGTTAATTCCATATCGTAAATTTTTTCTTGAGCAGATAAACGTTCTGTTTCAGTTTGGTAAATACCTTGTTGGAATGATAAATATCCGTTTGCTGTTTCATATGTGCCGGTACCAAGTTTAGTTGCTACAGATGATAATAATGAACTTCCAAGACATGCATTTGCAATAACATTGTTATCTTTATCAATAGGTTGTCCATCTTCATTGAAAGAACCTGTAAATCTTGTATAAGAACCATCACTGTTTACTATAAAATAATCTGAACCATATTGACTACCCATTTGTTGAGCAGAATTCAATTTTGAATAGTTGTTCAATGCATTAGCATAATTAGTTGCTAATGTAGATGTTGTTCTAGATAATTGCATTTTAATTGCAGAAATTTGTTGAGCTTTATACTCCAAATCATTTTGTCTTGCAGTCAAAGTCATAAGACGTGCTTGGTTTGCTGCGATACCCATTTTGTGTACTCCTTTTTCCTATACTTTTTTATTTTTTTACCCTATGTTTTTCTAATCGGTATATTTTTTTGGAAACTTTAACCTCAAACCTCATGTTAATCATGGTTTTCAGACTATCGAAAGCCAAAACACAATAAAATCAATCGTTTTTAGAGTCTAAATATTGTTTACATTTCTTAATAATATTAAAATTTGTAACATAAAATATGATTTTTAAAATAAAATCATTATTCATATAAACAGAGGATATTTGAGGAAAAGGTTTAAATTTCATTAATTTAAAACCGAAAAACAAAGTAAAAGGTAGAAATTTTATGTATAACTCTCAGATTCAATTAAATACAGGTATAAGCAAATCATCTTTTACACAGAATATAAACAATTTTTCTATGCCAAAAAATATTCAGGCAACGGAAAATGTAGAGAAATCCCAATTTAAAGATTTTTTATCAGAAATTTCAAACAATCTTAATGATCAAATGAATGCACCGGATAAACTATTGAACGATTTAGTAACAGGAAGAAACGGAGTAGACGTACACGATGTAATGACAGCAATGGCACAAGCAGAATTAACAATCTCTGTTGCAACTACTGCAGTGACAAAAGTCATTCAAGCGTATGATAAAATTTCACAAATTCAAGTATAGAATATAAGCATATATACATGTATAAATATTTGAATAATTCAGCAGGGGATTATGGATTTTAACAAAATTTTAGCGAACAAACCGTTATTGTATGGAATCATTGGGGGAATAGCAATTATTCTTGCCATCTTTTTGATGTTTGGAATTATGGCCGCTTCTAATAAAAATTCCGGCGGTGCGCAGCCTGTTCAAGAAAAAGTAATAAAAGAAGATCTGGACTTACTTACAACGGATAATCTCGGAAAAGCTATAGAAATCCAAGCTTTACTTGCAAGAGAAGGTATTAATGCCAAAAGAAAAATTGATGGTACAAAATCAACTATATACCTTTCAAGCTATACACAAACAGAAAGAGACAGAGCTCTTTTAGCAATTGTTAAGAGCGGTTTAATGGACCAAAATGTAGGCTTAGAAATTTTTGATAAAGGTGATTTCACATCAACTAAAGAAGATAAAAGAATAAGATTATCAAGAGCAATTAACGGAGAATTATCAAGATTAATCAGAAAAATCCCTCCGATTGAAAATGCTTCAGTATTTATTTCTATTCCTGAACAATCAATGTTTGCAAATATGCAAAAAGCAATAACAGCAACCGTACAAATAACAATTCCTTCAGGAAGCAAATTAGACCAAATAAAAGTAAAGGCAATAACAAATCTTTTACTTGGCAGTGTATCAGGTTTAACCGCAGATAACATATCAATTACCGATACAAACGGTAATGTATATTCAAGTATAATGAATGCTGAAGATGAAATGCTTGAAAGAATTGAAGAAAACGACAAATATATGCAGCAAAAAGTAAATGCTCAACTAGATAGACTAATTGGGAAAGGCAATTACGTAGCAACTGTAAGTACATTTTTGCGTCAAGCTCCTGCAGAAAAATATAGTATAACATACAATCCTAATGAGAAAGCTGCAATAACAGAACAAGTATTTACAGAAGGTTTGGGAGATCGTTCACAAGGTTCGGCTACAAACCCAACAGGCCCTGTTAGTGTATATATACCAAATAATGTTTCACAAGGCGGAATGGCTGGAGAAGGAAGTTCTTCACAAAATAGAAACTACTCAAGAAGTGCAACTGAAAGACAATATGGTGTAAGCAAAATTCAATTAAATGAATATATGAAACCGGGACTTGTAGAAGAAATTTCTATAGCAGTAACATTGGAAAAAAATGCAGTTCCTGCAGATACAACAGTAGAAGAATTAAAAGAACTTATTGCAAGAGCAGCAAGTCCAAAAGTAAAAACAGACAATGTAACAATAGCATTTTCTGATTCAACAGAACCTTACCTTGCAACTGACAGACCAGTTAATTTGCCAAAACCTGATGAAACAGGAAACCCTTGGTGGATAACAATAGTTCTTGTTATTGGCGGATTATTAGGCGGATTTGCATTTGTTCACAACAAAATGAAGCAAACACAAGAAGCCCAAGCTAAAGAAATGGAATTATTGAAAAATAAAACAGCAGACCAAGACAAACAACTTCAAGATGTAAATATGAAAGCCTCAGAGTTAATAGAAAGACAAACACAACTCGCACAAGGGCTGCTTGAACAACAACAAAGAGAATATATTCCGGCACCACCTCCATACGCAATGACTGATGCAATAAATGCTTTGCGTTCGGATTTGGAAGCTATTGACGGAGAAGAAGCAGGAGATAAAATAAAAAGCTGGATTGAACAAAGATAAAACAAATTCCTGAAAAGACTTGCTTGAAAGCAAGACTTTTCAGGTTTAATAAAAAAATAAAACAAACAATAAAGGTAGTGTAGAAATTAGTAGTAGTAAAGTGAAGAATTAATGCCAATAGAAGGATTTGATTACAAACAATTTGCAGAAATGTTAGCGGATCAAGCTAAAGAACTTGTGCCGCAAAATTTCGAAGATTTTCAAAAAAAATATGTTGTTCAAACTCTTTTAAATTTTTCAATGTTAGCTGGCGAAGCAATATCAAATGACCCAAATCTGGGCTTTAACGCCGATCAAGCAGTACTACTAACGCAAGTTATTGCAGAATGGTCTTTCCACAAATCTGTAGACATAATTCGATCAGGAATTGAACCTCAACATTGGGATGGGGTATTACAAAAAGTAGCATTTACAATATTTGAAATCGGTAAACAAGCTATTCAAAATAATATTCCTCAAGACCAAATGTTGGCACTTATAGAACACCATGTAAAACAAGCTTTTGATGCTGCAATTGATGAGTTACAAAAGAAGGGTGTTATAGATGAATCCTTAAAAGAAAAAGCTCAACAGCAATCAAACATAGATGCAATGGTACAAGAAGCAGCGGAACAGCAAAGAATTGCAGATGAAGAAGCTGCAAGACAACAAGCAGCTCAACAGCCACAACAAGTTAATCAAGGACAATTACCACAGCCTCAACAAGGAATGCCACAAGCTGCACCTCAAGGTAATAATAACAAAATACTCAAACTTGCTTCTGTTGCATTGATTTTAAAAACATTATCACAAGAAAAAGTTCATACAATATTGAATAAATTTACACCTGATGATGCGCAATTAGTTATTCAATATATGCAAATGAACGATTTGGAAACAAGACTTGATCCTAATGTTTCAATTCAGTACTTAAAAGAAATAAGAACACAACTACCTGAACCAAAACAATTAAGTCCAAACAAGATAATTGAAAGAATCGAAAAATCAATAAGAGCTTGCGAAGATATACAAAAATTACAAAACTTATTGCAAAAAGAACGCCCTATGGTACGAAAATTTATACAATGTGCGTACGAGGGAGAATTCTACGAAATGCCAATTAGAATTGCAAATATTGTTGCCCAACATCTTGAAAGTAGTGTATAATATAACTACTTATGATCATAAAAAAACAAGCACGGCAAAAGGAAGTTGTACAAGTACAACAACCTGCTGAACCGATAGAAAATGTTGTAGTTGTAGAGGAAGAAAAACCACAGGTACAAGTACCAGAACCACCTGTACAACAAAAGGTTGCGCCGGCTCCATTGCAAGTCAAAACGCAAGAGGAGTTACAAAACGATGCTTTCAATATTGACAAGATAGATTTTACACAGAGACAAGAAAGAAGAAGAGGCGACAGACGCAGAGGTTATCGAAGAATAGATGACCGAAACTTAATTTCAAGGGCGCAAGAAGAAGCCGATCAAATAAAAGAAGCAGCTGCAAAAGAAGGTTACAGAGCAGGGCTTGAGGAAGCTAAGCAAGACATTTCAAATCTAAGAGATGCAATCTCTGACCTCATTTCATCTAAAAAAGAAATTTTTGAATACATAGCACCTGACATATTGGAAATCAGCGTTGATATTGCAAGAAAAATAATTAAAAAGGAAATAGAACAAAATCCTGAAACAATAATAGGAATGATACTTGAAGTAATGGATAATTTATCAAAAGATGAAACAAAAGTTACGATAAAAGTAAATCCTATGCAAGCAGATTTAGTTAGGGAGGAATTACCTAAAGCACTAAGTACAAAAGGAACAGAAGCGAGAATAAATGTTCTTGCAGACGAAAATATTGAAACCGGCGGATGTTTATTTCAAACAAGTAACGGAATAATTGATGCCAATCTCAGAACACAAATTGAAATACTTAAAGAAGCATTAAGGGGTATATAATGGCAGCACCCGGCACCAAATCGATAAGTGAAGTATTTGTAGCAGGCTTCGTATTAACATTAATACTTATCCTGTTAATTGAGATGCCTACATGGATTATCAACTTTTCAATAAGTTTCAATATGACTATCGGGATTGTACTGTTAATGATAGGGCTGTACGTCCAGAAACCTTTAGAATTAGCATCATTTCCATCAATCATTTTGATCTGTACCATGTTCCGACTTGTATTATCAATTGCCTCAACACGTCTTATATTAGCAAAAGGTGATGCAGGAGAAGTAATTCAAGCATTTGGACACTTTGTAACTGGTGGAAACATGGTTGTAGGGTTTGTAATATTCTTAATCATCACTGTTGTTCAATTCATGGTAATCACAAAGGGTGCTGAACGTATTGCCGAAGTTTCTGCCAGATTCGCCTTAGATGCGATGCCCGGTAAACAAATGACAATTGACGCAGATTTTAATGCAGGTTTAATATCACCGGAAGAAGCAGTTAAAAGACGTGAAGATCTACAAAGAGAATCAAGTTTATTCGGGTCAATGGATGGTTCCATGAAGTTTGTAAAAGGGGATACAATCGCAGGTTTGATTATTACCGTAATCAACATTGTAGGAGGTTTATGTGTTGGTTGTTTAATGAACAACATGCCAATTGCCGATGCCGTTTCAAAATACACGATATTAACAATCGGTGATGGTTTGGCATCACAAGTACCATCATTATTAATGTCAATTGCAGCCGGTATCGTAATGACACGTGCTTCTGCAGCAGGAGATTCATTAGGTGCAGATTTATCATCACAAATAATGAGTAAACCTTACAGTTTATTCTTTGCTGCTACATTTTTATTCTTAATAACAATAACCTCTCCATTTACAGGTTTACCTTTTGTACCATTTCTAATTTTCACAATAGTATTGGTACTTGCAGGATTCTCAGTACTTGTTAACGCTGATGTTCAATCGCAATTAGGACAATTAGAAAGCGTAAGACAAAACATGCAAGACCTTGTAAATCCTAATAGAATGTATGAAAGACTGGGCGTAGACGTACTTTCATTACAAGTTGGTGCAGGCTTACTTGTAATTGCAGACCCAGACCAAGAAGGTCAATTACTTGCTAAAATTGCTGCTTTAAGACAGCGAGTTACCGATGAATTAGGATATATCTTACCAAACATAAGAATTATGGACTCATCAGCACTTGAAGCAAACGAATACTTACTTGCAATTCGTGGTAATACAGTTGCAACAGGTTTTGTATATCCGGGCAAATACATGGTTATTGCCGATCAATGGGATTCTGTAAAACCATCTGTACCGGAAGATGCAATTATCGGCGTTGACCCTACATATCAAACACAAGCTTACTGGATTTCAGAAGCTGATGCAAAATCAACAAAAGCAATTACAGCAGTTGATGCAACCGATGTTGTTGTAACACACTTACAAGAAATTGCAAGAAAACACGTTGATGATGTAATGACAAAAACCGATGTTTTAAAACTTATGGAATTAGTTCGTTCACAAGACCCTACATTGGTTAATGACCTTGTACCGACAATTATCTCTACAAGTGATTTAAGAAAAATCTTTGTTAACTTAATCAGAGAAAAAGTTTCAATAAAAGATATTATTTTCATCTTTGAAAGATTATGCGACTACGCAAGATTTTCAAAAGAACCAGATATTTTGTCAGAACGTTTAAGAGCAGCCTTAGGAAGACAAATTTGTTTAACAAATGTTCAGGAAGACAAAGTACTTTATGCTCTTACTCTTTCTCCTGATTGGGAAAAAGTATTGGACGACAGCTGCCAAAGAACAGAACTTGGAACAATGTTCTTATTAAACCCAATGCAAGTACAAGAACTTATAGAAAGTACAGCAACTACATTAATGACTGCACACCAAAACATAGGAAAACAACCTGTAATTTTATGTTCACCAAGAATAAGATTACCGCTATATCAATTATTAGAAAGACATATTCCTACGATTGTTGTAATTTCATATTCTGAATTAATAACAGATATTAAAGTTGAAGCAGTAGATACAATTGGTGAAAGTTACAACCAAGAACAATACGTAACAGGCTAATAAATGAAAAAATTAATACTATATGCAATAAAGATATACCAAAAAATTTCTCGTTTTACGCCGCCTGTATGCAGATTTTCACCTACATGTTCAGAATATACAAAACAAGCGATAATTAAGTTTGGGGTGATGAAAGGTATATGGCTTGGAATAAAAAGGATATCAAAATGTCATCCTCTACACGAAGGCGGATTTGACCCGGTTCCTGATGAATTTCATTGGTAATTCATTGAAAAAAATAAAAAAAGAACGCAAAAAATGCGTTCTTTTTTTTATTTTTCGGCTGTTCATTATGCGTTATAACCGTATCCAAAGCCTCTTTCAATGTTCTTTTGTATTAAAGTTTGAACCGATTGAGCTTCAGATTGAACTGCTGTTAATTCAACTTGAAGTCTTTGTTGTTCTGTTTGTAACTTTTTATCTTTAACAGCTAGTTTCTTTTCTTCTGCATCATAGTATGCTTCTACATCATCTTCATCATACTTGCTAACTTGTTTGAAACCATCCATATTTCTCATTGTATTTTTCTTATCGCCATGTTTAAGTACATATTGATTATTTTCCAACTTGCTTGTTAAAGCATCTTTGTTAGAAGCAGTAGCGTCTAATACCCAACCGTTGCATGCTTCATCATATATTTGACGATAGTTATTCAAAGTTTGAACATCAGAACTTATATTTTCAATATGAGCATTTGGATTAGATACAACTTTAAGCGAATCTTCACTCAAATATTTTTCACAAACAATTGTTTTTGCGTAATTAGATAATGCGCCATATGCAGCCATCCATTGACTATATGTTACATTACTTGAATTTGTATTATCTACATCTTTACCTTTTTGAACAGTATATGAGAATGTTTTTGAGGCATCTTTCATGAAATATTGTTTATTTTTGTTATAACGTTCTTCTCTTTCAGAATTTTTATCTTCATACATAGAATCATCAGAAATATAACCTTGACCGGTAACAGCATTTATAAGTCTTCTTACCAATTCTGACAAGTTGATATTAATAGCATTTTCATATTTGCCTTCATGACCAGAATAATCGCCTAAACTATAGTTAGAATCACTATCATAGTTAGCCATCCATCCACTAGCCAAGCATCCTTGTCTACCACAATGTACTAAGTTTTTACGAGCCCAAGCACTTGAATCACCATAATCACTGTTTCTCATATTGTCAGTTTGTGTGAATGTTGCCTTAATACTATCACAAAGAGGTTTAGCTTTTGCTTGTAATACATCTAAATCTGTGCCCAAAACTCTTTGTAAATCTGTAAGGATTTGATTTACATATTTATCAAGAGATTGACTAGCTTTATTAGCAGAGTCATTTCCGAATTTTTCACCTTTCCATAAGCACACAACGAAATCTGAACCATTAGTATTTAACAAGTCAGCATATGATTTATTAGCAACTGAAGATTTGCCCATGCCACTTACTACGCTATTCAATGTTAAATCTTTTTGTGTATTTTCATATTGTCTAGTTGAACCTTGTTCAGGAATAACACTACCAAAGTTAGCTTTGAAATTAAGCGCATCAGTTTCAGCTTGTTTTTGAGCCTTGGCAGAAGAATCATTAATTACATCCAACCAACTTGCAGCAGTCTTAGGAGAACCTGCAGCATAATTCATGAAATCTGCTAAGCTTGAATCACTAGCCTTACCGCCTGTTGGAGCAATACGTGCAGCACACATTGCTGATGCATATTTAGAATTCAATACAATGTGGCTATCTTTACCAGATGTCATAACTAAGTAAAGTCCATCTTTAGAATTCATAGCAGCATCGCCCATCAACATATCATAGTCAAAATCGGCATTACCGTTTAATTCCCATTGTTTTCTGCTTAATGCTGCATTTTTTTCTTCAGAAAGTTCAGCAGCTTCTTGAGCTAATCTAATTTGTTTATTAGAATTAGACATCAAAGCACCTTCCAACGTAATTTTACGTTGGGTGATGAAGATATATCTTGCTTGTGATGCTGCTAAACCCATTTTTACCTTTCTTGCGTACTTTTACTCTACGATTGTCGACACTTTTTACTCCAATCTTTAATTACAAAATGGGCCAAAACCATGTCATGTCGCCGTTTTCCATGATTTTAATCCCGTATTTATTAGCTTCCAGACACATAAAAATTAATTGTAACAAATTGTAAATACTGTATTTTCTCTTAACATTCGTTTACAATTCAAAATTAAAAATATATACCGGCTTCACTTTTTTAGATATATGCAAAAACTATTAAATTTGTTATAATATAGCAAAATAAGGAGCGTATAATGAAAAAATGTCCTTTTAACCACACAGAATGCTCTTCTGACTGCGGTTTATATATTGCACCGGAAGATTTAAACGAATTAATGGCATCAAGACTGACAAGCATTGGTGTTTTTAACGCAAAAGAAGGTATGTGTTCTCTAAAAACGCTTGCGTTAAGCGGCGGAAGATATATGTTTGAAAATACTGCAACAGTAAGAAGAAGCTTATAACATTAAATTTATTATTTAGTTCATGGTATAATTACGCCATGAAAAAATTAATAAGTATAGTTTCAAGTTGTTATAATGAAGAAGATAGTATTTTTGAGCTTTATGAACGAGTAAAAGCTCAAATGGAATTATTAAGCGAAAAATATGACTATGAACAAATATTTGTTGACAATTCTTCAACCGATAATACTGTAAACAGATTAAGAGAACTTGCTCAAAAAGATAAACGAATAAAAGTTATTTTAAACTCTAGAAATTTTGGTCATATTCGTTCACCATTTTGGGCAATAATAAACGGAACAGGAGATGCCGTAATATATATAGCTTCAGACCTTCAAGACCCACCTGAACTTATACCTCAATTTATTGAAAAGTGGGAACAAGGTTACAAATATGCTTTTGGACAAAAAAATAAAACAGAAGAAAATATTGTTATAAATTTTTTTAGAAATCTGTTTTATATACTTATAAACAAAATAGCAGATGACAATACAGAATTACTAAAAAATTGTACAGGTTTTGGTCTGTATGACAAATCAATAATTGATATCTTAAAATCAATAGACGACACATATCCTTACACAAGAGGCTTAATAAGAGATATCGGATTTGATGTCGCATTAATACCATTTACACAGCCGACAAGAAAATATGGAAAGACAAAGAATAACTTTTATACATTATATGACAATGCAATGATAGGAATAGTTAAGCATTCGAAAGTGCCCCTAAGAATAATGACATTCTTAGGTTTCATTCTTTCTGTATTTAGTATGCTTGTTGCATCAATATATTTTGTTTACAAATTAATTCATTGGGATACATTTAATGCAGGTATGGCACCAATAGTAATCGGCTTATTTTTCTTTACATCTGTCCAACTATTTTTCTTAGGAATTTTAGGAGAATATATTGGAGCTATTTACACAAGAATTGATAAAAAGCCAATTGTTGTTGAAAAAGAACGAATAAACTTTTAATTATTATTTTTACCAAAATATTTTAAAAACTTGTTATTGTTAATATATCCAAAAAAGTTATCACCTTCAAGTTTTGGAGTTACTTTAGTATATCCTTGTTTTGTACAATAAACTGTCCTATATATTTCATGTAATGGTGTCATTGCACCTGTTAAAAAAAATATAATTAGTAAATACTCTGCCGTTTTCCACATCTTTACAGAAGTATCATCAAAATATTTTAAAATAAAAAAGTACAATATTACAAAAAGAGGAATCGACGCTCTCATACAAAAATCACATGATTCACCGATTATAACAAACGGATAAAACAAAAATCCAAACGTCATAATATAGAACAAAATATTAGTTTTATACTTTTTAAATAAAAACATTAAATACAAACCAACTTCAAATAAGATAAACAGAATATAGCATAAAAGATGAACTTTAGATGATGGATACATCATATAAGACTTTTCACTTGAAATATTATTTGACAAATACAAATATGAAATCATCATAATTGATAATCCACCAATTAAATTTTGAAATGTAATAGTGGAAAAAATAATAGATTTAACTTGTTTAAAGTTAAATATTTTTTCAGTTTTGTTATAGCCATTTTTTATTATTAAGTAAAAAATTATTGGAAGAACTCCAATCGCCGGTAAAGTTGCGTGTAAAAACATACAAGAATATATAAAAAGAATATTTTTATTACTCTTTTCGTTTAAAAGTAACATTGTTATAACCCAGGCAGGAATAGCTTGATTAAAAACCCAATATAACAGAGTAGTATTAGATGAATATTGGTAAAAAATAGACCAATTTTCCAAATGTCGAAAAAAATACGGAAAAGAAAAATATAATAAATCCTCAGAATTTATAAAAAAGTTACCTATAGCATCTAATCCGCTGAAAAATATGAATAATATTATAGGAAATATAGTTTTTCTTTTTAAAACTGATAAAACGTAATAAAAAAATAAAAACACACCTAAACTGGCCCAAAAAATTTGAAAATAATAGCCAATTTGAATATTGTTAAAAATTTTACCAATAACGGCAGAAGGCAACCAAAATCCAATATAATATGTCATTATAATTGATTGTTTCTGCTCAATAACAGGCCAGGGCTGTTTAACTAAAATTTCAAAAATAGCATTTCTTTGATAATGATCTGTATTTTGAAACACTAAGGCACCTATGCCTGAAGAATAAACCCATATCAAAACAATCAATAATGTAACTAACAGTAAAAATATTTGTTTTTTATTCTCAGGAACCCATATTTTAGGTGCGTTTTTTATTGCATAATATAAACTTACTAAAATTATAACAGTGCCTAAAACAGCGGTATAAATATTACACCAGCCGATAAAAAATATAATAATCGGGATAATTATATATAAATATCCTAATATTACAGGTATTTTAGAATTTTTTTGCAAAGAGTTTTCTCCAAGTATTTATTACTAATTCTATAATAAAAATTCAGATTGTTAAATTTTAGTTAAAAAAATAAAAAAAATCAGAAAACGGATACATAATAATAATGTTGAAGTTAGGAAAAGCTGATTGCTTATAGCGACTTAGATTATTTTATATTTTAAAGCCTTTTGATAAACAACCTGCTTTATGAAAGGAGAAAGTTATGAAATTTTTAATTCAAAAAACACCGGACAAATTTTTAAAATCAGTAAATGATGAAATCAATTCAATTTTAGCAAGACACATTGACGGTTTATACCCTGATTACATGTATCCAGAAAAAGATGAAACTTTATCTATTCCTGTTGAATTAGTAGAACAAGAAAAGAATTACATAGTTCTTGCAGAAGTTCCGGGAGTAAAAAAAGAAGACTTAAACATTGATGTTGATAAATCATCTTTAACAATAAGTGCAAAAAAAGAACAAAAAACCTCTGAAAAAGATGATTATTACAGAAGAACAGAATTTAGCTACGGCGAATTTTCAAGAAGTATATGTTTCCCTGAAGAAGTAAACACAAATGAAATAGAAGCAAAACTTGAAAACGGCGTATTGAAAATTGAATTAGCAAAAAAAGAACCTGAAAAAAATGACAAAAAGAAAATTACTATAAAATAATGAATGGGGTAACAAGTGATTTCTGAAGCGGTGTCAATGACACCGCTTCTTTTTTTGTTAAGAATACTAAAAAACATGGCAATTTTTTCGTAAAAAAAACGTTATATATCATGTAGTGTCAGTATAGGTAAGGTTATTTTATGAATATTTATGGTTTAAGACTTCCTTCTTCAGGATTGTTAAACTTAAATAAACCAAACATGAAATCGAACCATTTTGAACAAAATGCTCCGATTACTAATCCTGTTGCCACAGAAAACAAATCCGAAAATACTAATAATAATTCTATTTTAAAAAACATATTAATAAATTCCATAGCTCCGACAGGTATGGGCGGTTTGGGTACTGAAGCCTGGAATAGCTTTTCAAATACGATAAAAGCATATATTGGTGATGAATGGAAATACATGTCATCTAAACAGTATAAAAATGATTCAAAAGAAGAAGACTGTATTAATGATAAAGCTTTAAGTAATATAACTGCAAAAATATGTGATGATATTTATAAAAAAGAACAGTCAGAAATAGACGGCTGGAAACCGATTAACACAATTGATAATAAAGAAACAGGTTTTAGGGCAGCAGCCTATAAAAAAGACGGAAAAGTTATTATAGCTTATTGCGGAACAAACGATAAAAAAGACGTTTCAAATGACACTCAAATGGCAAAGGGTGAAATTCCTGAACAATTTAAAGAAGCTGACGAATATTTTCAACAAATAGCAAAAGAAAATGAAGGATGTCCAATTCTTGTAACGGGACACTCTTTAGGAGGTTCTTTAGCCGAATTAGTTGCAAGTAAAAATGAATCAACTGCAGCTGTAACGTTTAATGCTTTTGGTGTTGATAAAATAGTTAATTCAGATAAAGCAAA
Organism: uncultured bacterium; assembly: GCA_902803265.1. Taxonomy (GTDB): domain Bacteria; phylum Cyanobacteriota; class Vampirovibrionia; order Gastranaerophilales; family Gastranaerophilaceae; genus UBA791. The sequence continues at coordinate 18,844 of CADCPD010000086.1, forward strand.
AGAATTAAGTTTAAAAGATAATCAAAATTCTTATAACTACATAATCGACGGAGACCCTGTTTCAACATCTTCAAAACACGTTGGCGAAACTACATTGTTAAAAACCGATAAAACTAACACTCACTCTATTGCAAATTACTTAAATATGTGGGCATAATAAGTTTGTAAAACTTGGAGTAAATTATGTCAGAAAAAGTTGAAAAAGCTTCTGAATTATTTTTAGAAGGTTATAATTGTGCACAATCAGTATTTTGCGCATTTTGTGAAGATTACGGAATTCCTTTTGAACAAGGATTAAAAATGACCTCCTCAATGGGCGGAGGAATGGGAAAATTAAGAGAAGTCTGCGGAGCAGTTTCATCAATGTTTCTTATTTGCGGATTAAAATACGGATACACTTCTCCAACAGATGACGAAACAAAGGCTCAACACTATAAACACATACAGGATTTGGCGAAGATTTTTAAAAATGAATACGGAACAATTATTTGCAGAGACTTACTAAATATGGATTCAGACGGTCATATTCCGCAAACAAGAAATGCAGAATATTACAAAGAAAGACCATGCCTGAAATTTGTGGAAAAAGCAGCAGAAATTATTAAAAACATGGAAAAATATATCTAAGTTCCGTAAAACTCTATGGCAAAGATATCGTTTTTATATTCCATTGCATTCTGTATTGCAGCAATAGTTTCAGGGAAATGCTGTTGTAAATAATGAGTTCGTGAAGATAATTCCTTTACACTGCTGTCTGTATAAGTATTTGCAAGGGCATTAGTTTCTGCAACGATTTCTGATAATCCGCCCCATTGTCCCTGATAATGACCTCTGGCTTGAATAAAATAGTCTATATGATCTCTTTGAGCAGGTGGAAAGTTTTTATTAAAAGCTTTTCTTTCTTTTAAATAAACTTCTCTTATATTTTTATTTCCCACATAAAATTCATTATCTTCATCCGGAGTATCTTTTCTTTTTACGGCAGAATCTTTTGCATGTCCAAGTTCATGTAAAAAGACAAACAAATTATCCGCCGTTGAAATACTCTTTTTGTCAGGTTCATAATAACTGTATAAATTCTTTTCATGAGGATTTGATTTAATCTTATTCAACGAGTCTACAACATCAAATAATTCATCGCCCGAAAGCTTTTTCAACATTCCGACAACTTCCTGCTGATGTTTTCCTTTTATCATTTTATCAAATTTTATTGAAGTTTCGGTATTGTGATGAAGATTTTTTATTTTTAATTCTTTGTCACTTTTTTCAATTTCATATTTCATTCCGTTTTTAGAAGAAACAAAATGATTTTCATCTATAACTTCAAAAGTTTGTGATTGTTTTAAAAGAACTTTTCCGTCTGATTTTGTAATTTTATAATCAATAATTCTGTTTCCGTTCGGATCATCTTCGTACAAAAATTCTGTTCTTGTTCCGTTTGAAGATTCCATATCTTTTTTTATTGTTTTAATACCTGTTTTTTCGTCAACAGATGCTTTAACAACATCTTTAAATTCACCATTCGGATATTCGTATTTAAGATTAAAAATACCTTCTATCGGAGATTCAGACAGAATATCTTTTCTTGTTACATTGCCATTTTTATCTTTATGAGTAATAACTTCTTTATATACAGCTGTTCCGAGAGTTTCTTTGTCATGATAACTTGATTTAACAGACTCCGTATTGTTTCTGAAATCTTTTGATGTTATAACTTCAACATATTGGCGTCTTTCCGTATCAATATTTGAAGATTTTTCAGTTTCACCGATTACTTCAAATTTTTCTGTACTGAATGATAACATCTTTGCATTTCCGACAGTCGGATTTTTAGGCTCAATTTTTATACTATATTCAGTATCAGGTTCATATTTGCTTCTTTCAAATCTTGTTACTTTGTAATTTTTGTCTAATGTATCAAGTGATTTTGAAAGTTTATCTGTAAATTCGGAATCATTTATATCTTTACCCATAAGATAAATTTCAGACATAGAATCCATATTAAAATCAGATTTCACACCGACTTTTTTTATGGTATCAAAATCAATAGCTTTTTTTGAATAAAGTGAAGCAAATGCTTTTTTATCTTTTTCGCTATATTTGTTATTCCATTCGGTATTATTCAAATTATCAAATTCTTTGCATGCATCAGCCGTTGAAAGTCTTTTGTTAACACTTTCAACAGCTTTTGTTTTTACAAATGAATCCTTTATCGGTTCATTCAAAAGATATGCATTTGTTTTATTTGAATTGTTTTGAGTTTTATCGGTTTTCCCGATAACAATTTTTCCTATTTGCAAAGAATTTGTCCTTTATATTTAAAAATTAAACTATGTTCCGTAATATTTAAGAGCTTCTATATCATCTTTATAATACATAGCCTCTTGTATAGCAGCAATTGTTTTAGGGAAGTGCTGCTGCAAATACTGAGAACGCGTTGATATACATTTTACATCACCATTTGTATAAGAATTCGTTACAGCATTTGCTTCTGCTATTACTTCATTTAAGCCGCCAAATTCTCCTGCGTAATGTCCTTCTTTTTTAATAAAGTAATCTATATGCTCTCTTTGAGCTTGCGGATATGCTTTATTAAATTCTTCACGTTCTTTTATATACGTTTTTTTAATTGTTGGATTTTGTGCATAAACCTTATTTGTACCTGTTTTTATATCTTTCATTCCAAAAACACGCTCTCCGTCTTTTGCATGACCTAATTCATGTAAAAATACAAATAAATTATCAGCCATATTTATTTCTTTTGTAAGTTTGTTATACGCAGAGTTCAAAATCTTGTCATGATCATTGCCCTTTATACCATTGCAACAATCAACAACTTCAAAGAGCTCTTCACCCGGAATTTTCTTTAAAAGACTAACTATCTCATCTTTATTTCCGCTAATCATATTATCAAATTCTATAGATGCTTCTTTTCCGCTGTGCATAATATCTTTTACTTTTAAACTTTTTTCATCAACCTTTATATCATATTTATGACCATTTTTAGAAGAGATAAAATGATTATCATCAACAACTTCAAAGGTTTGAGAATTTTTCATAATTAATTTACCGTCAGTTCCTGTAATCTTATAATCGATAATTCTGTTACCTTTCGGATCATCTTCATATAAAAATTCTGTTCTTGTTCCGTCAGGAGAGCGCATATCCTTTTTAATTGTTTTTATACCGGTTTTAGAATCAACAGTTGCTTTTACTACATCACGTGATTTTCCGTCAGGAAATTCATATCTTATATTATGAACACCTTCAATATCAGATTCCGTCATAATATCTTTTCTCAACAATTTTCCGTTTTTGTTATAACGCTCTATGGTTTCTGATTTTATCCCATCAGGATACCCTTCATTTGTAAGAATTTCTTCTTTTCGTGATTTTAAATTATTTCTGTAATCTTCTGATACTGTTACGTAAGTTATATTTTTTGAGCCAACTTTAGCATTACCTATATAAGAGTATGATTTGCCAATTATTTCGGGTTTGTCTTTTGAATAGTCAAAATGTGATTTTTCAGTACGACCTTTATTATAATATCTTAAACTTAACTCTGAATCAGGTTCAAAAGAACTAATAGCAAAACCACTTGGTTTAACACCATCAGGAAGTTCTTTTGCACATTCTAAAATAGTATCAAGTAACTTCCACTCTTTATCTTCATGTTGTTTCATTCTTGCACCAAGTTCTATAATAGAACCCATTTTAAACTCTGTTGTATCTGCAAGTTTCGTTACCATCTCATAGTGAACAATACCATTTTTAGCATGCTCTTTGAAAAGATTAACCTCTTTTTCATCAAAACGTGCTTCTCCTCTATCATTTTTCATTTCGGAAATCTTTTTAGCAGCATCTTCTAAAGAAATATACCTTCTTAAAGGTTTTGAAGAAGTATCTGCAGATTTTTCAAATTTATCCGGTTTAATTCCTATATTAATCCAACTTCTTGTAGTAGCAGGCTTATCATCGGTCTTTTTAAAACCGCCAATGTTTATGTTTCCTATTTGCACAGAAACACCTCCTTATATGTTCTCTATTTTTACTCTCGTATATTTACATAGTTATACTCGTAGTAAAAATCGGATAAAAATAATGAAACTTTAGTAAATCCAAAAATAATGTAACATTAGTTAATAAATTTAAACAGATAATAATGCCATAATTGCAAAATAATGCATTGCTGCGCCTGCTACAACGAATAAATGCCAAACACAATGCATAAAAGGTATTTTCTTTAACAAATAGAAAACACAGCCTAAAGAATAAAGTAAACCACCACCAACCAAATACCAAATAACTTCAGGTTGATTTAAAGCAATCAATCTTTGAAATAATAATACTGATAACCAACCCATAACAAGATATAAGGCTGTATTTATATATTTAAATTTTACTGTAATACAAGAAAAAACTATACCCATAACAGATAAATACCAAGTCATTGCAAGCAAAGCAACCGAATTAGGAAAAGGTACAACCAATAACAAAATAGGAGTATAAGTTCCCGCAATAAGCATAAATATCGCTGAATGGTCTATTTTTCTAAAAACTTTTTTAGCTGTTTCATTTACCATCGCATGATAAAGTGTTGAAGATTGAAACAACAAAATTAACATTGCCCCAAAGATAGAAGTAGAAGCGGTTTCTACAGGATTTTTTGATGCAACGACAAGCATTACCAAACCATATATTGAAAGTAAAGTCGCAACAGCATGTGATGATGCGTTTAAAAATTCTTCCGCAGGGCTATATTTTATTTCTTCGGACATAATTACTTACCTCTTATTTTTTAATGATTATATCAAGTAAAATTTTAGTTACAATAAGATATAAAATATTTTCCATTTTCCTGTCTTAAATCAACATCTGTTTCAAATATTTCAGACAAGTTTTTTGAAGTCAAAATATCTTCTTTTTTTCCCTGTTTGTATATTGTCTGGTTATGCACAAGTGCTGCATGAGTTATATCAGGAAAGATTTCAGTAACATCATGAGTAATTAAAATTATCGGAATTTCTTTTGAAAGTTTTTCAAAAATATTTATAAAAATCTTTTGCGCTCTTATATCAAGACCTACAGTAGGTTCATCCAAAATAAAAGCTTTTGGATTATGTATTAAAGCCCTGCCGATAACTGCAAGCCTTAATTGTCCTGTACTTAATTCATGGACTTTTTTATCTTTAATGTTGTAAATATTTAAAAATCTCATTGTATCATCAGCTTTTTTCAGTTCTTCATCAGAAAAAATATGATGTTTATATGAACCAAGAGCACTATAATATCCGCTGGTTACAACATCCTGAACAGTTATATAACTTTCACAATTCATAAACTTAATATGAAGTTCGTTTGTAATTATTCCTAAAAGTTTTTTAAGTTCAAAAATATTCCATCTGTTTTTGCCAAAAAGCTCCTTTTTAAATTCATATTCGGTATTTGGATATAAATCATTTGTTATAAGCTTTATTAAAGTAGATTTACCAGAACCGTTTGCACCCAAAATTACCCAGTTTTCATCACTGTTTATTTTTAAATTTATATCTTTTAAAGCTTCAAATCCGCCATAATTGGCATAAACGTGTTCAAAATTTATAATTGTTTCAACATTATTCTTCATAAAAAAATTATAACAAAAAAGGACGATTAAAAATCGTCCTTTTTTATTTATTTAATTATTTTTTATTAACCTTGATCACGTTTTGTAATCATTGCTGCTAATAATGTGCTGAAGTGATTGTTGATAACTTCATCATTTATGTTCCACCAGCTGTTATTTTCTGCAGAAACCTTAGCTTTGAAAGATTTAGCTTCGGCATCCAGACCCATTTTACTAGCTCTTGCTGCTAATTTTTCTTTTAAACCGTTTGTAATTTTAGTTAATCTTCCTGACCAACCAACCCATTCTTCATTTTGTAATGATTCGATTAATGTTTCACCATCCATATCATCTGAATATTGTCGGATGTATGTTTCCATAACTTCTAAAATATTGTCTTCTGTAATTTGTGCTAATGCTTCATCTACAGCTTTGTTATCAGTACCTGCACCTTTCATTGCAACGTATAATTTTTCACAAATTTCGTTTGCTTGTTTTTGAACTTTTTCTGTTTTTGCTTTTGCAGCGGCTTGTTTCTTATCAGCTTCTGTTTTTTGTTCAGGAGTTTGTTGAGCTGCCGGTGTTGAAGGTGTTGAAGGTGTTGAAGGTGTTGCCGGTGTATATTGTGAATATAGGCCTGCAACATTACCAAATGGATTGCCACCTGTTACTATAGGATCAACTGTAAAACAACTTGCAATGTTATTATACCAAGTAGGAATTGAGCTTGATAATGAATATTGTGCCATTGGAGAAGCTGACATTGTTGATAATTGAGTCATTATGCTGTTTGTATAATCATTCAATCTTGCATAATCAATGCTATTTGTTTGATATCCTGCATTGAAACCTGAAAAACCTGTTCCAAAACCAATTCCTGTGTTCAAACCAAAATTAAAAGTCATTATTAATTCCCCGTTTTCCTATAATATCGAATCGTGTGTGTTGTTTAAGTTCAACTAAATCTTTATTTTCTCTGTATTTAATATCCCTTACATTTATATAAAAACAATCTCAAATTCATGATTGACAAATGTTTCAGACCATTTTTTAACAAAAAGCTAAAACACACTATTTACAAGAGTTTCACTTTGTTACAAAACTTAACAATATATCTAAAACCCATGTATTTCATGCTTTCCGGCAAAATTTCATAGTTCTAAAAATAAAAAAAGAGGACATCAACTGTCCTCTTAAAATGGAGTTTAACATTACAACTATTAAGAACCACCTACTAATCTCAAAGCTTCTTGTAGTAGTTCCTTGTTTGATGAAATTAATTTATTAGCAAGTTCCATTTGAACTTTCGCTAATTGGAAACTGTTAATATTATCTTTAAAACCGGAATTAGATAATTCTAATAATCCTGAACGAACTTCAGCTCTACCCATTACCGGTTTGCCTGATTCGGCAGTTTCTATATATTGGTGATCTTTAATTTCAAACAACCCGTTTTTATTATGGAAACTTGCTTGAGCAATTTTGTATAACGGAACTTTTCTTTTACCGCCATCAGCTTTACCATATAAAACGCCATCTTCTTTTATTTCATAATCATCATATTTTCCCAAATATTTACCGTTATTAGGATCAATCCATAACTTAATATTAGTCGTTGGTAAATCCATTGCACCACCTTTTAAAATGGTATCTTGGTAAACATCATTTTTTACGGCTTTGGTTCCAGCCATAATTTCACCTTTATCATTCAAGATATAACCTTGAACGTTTAAACCATCTTTTGTCTTATAAGCACCTTCAGCATCAAAATCAAATTCACCGTGTCTTGTATAAACTGTTTTGCCGTCAGCACCTTTTACCATAAAGAAGCCTTCACCTTCTAAAAATAGGTTTGCATTAGATGTTCCCGGTGTTGATTTACCTTGTCCAAAATTAATACTGCTGTTATCTAATACCGAGCCATTCAAAAAGGTTTGAAAACTTATTTTCTTCTCTTTGTATCCCGGAGTATAGATATTAGCTAAATTTTCTGTAATTGCGCCCATCCAGTTGTTTGTTGCTTTTTGAGCATTTAGGGCAATCATAAATGAATCATTCATCTTTTCTATTCTCCTCTTTTTCTTCTCTCTCTTTGTTGTTTTCCACCGTTAGATTGTCGGTAATTCAAATCTTTGTATTCTATTTGTTCTTTATCAAATTTTTGTTGTAATAAAGGAAGTTGTGATTTTAAATATTGTTCAACAGCCTTATCGCCAGGGATGAATTCTGCTGATATTCTTCCTTCCCTATCTACTTTTATAATGACAGAAATGTTTTTGTCAAAATCTATTCTAAACGGTTTATTTGTTTTTGCAGCTTCGTTTATCATATCTGCTAATGCTTTAGATACAGTTGCTGTTTGTTCTGTTTCTTGTGGTTTTTGAACATCTTCTAAAATTTTATTAACTGTTTCAGATACTGTTTGACCTGTTTCTTGTGATGTTTTTACTAATTCAGAAAAGAATTTTGCATCTTTTTCCGTTAAGGTCAATTGTTTTGTCTCAGGTTTCTTTTCTTCTGTTTTTGGAGTATCTAAAGCTTTTAACTCTTGTTGCATAGTTTTAGCTTCTTGTGTCGTTTCCAAAATTTCTGATATTTCGTTAATTGCAGAAATTCTATCATTTATTACATTTTTTATATCTTCTGTAATTGCATAATTTTCTGCTTTATTTAAATTATAATAATTTTTTATTTCTTCATTTAATAAAACATTGTTGTTAATCATTGAAACATCTTGAGTTTTTAATGATTCTACCGTATCTTCAGCCATTATTTCATTTAAAAATTCATTAATTTCTTCTAATTTTTCACTCTGTTCTTTTTCAGAATTTATAGCAATGTGTTCTCTCGCAAAAGAGTTTTCCGTAACATTATTAGTTTCTTCTATTGGTTCTTTTTTAAGAGTTTCAATCTTTACCGGTTGTTCAATATTTAAAGGTTTTATTGGAGATATATCGTTAAATTTTTCTTCTTTATTTATTTGTTGTTCAATTTTATTATCTGAATAATCTTCTTGAATATTTAAGGCTATAGCTTTTTTATTATTTTCTAATAAAAATCCTTCCAAAATATCTGTTTTTTCCTTTAATACATTTGTTTTTGTATCATTTTTTACAGATTCTCTCATTACAGCCGGAATTATATCTTCCATTTTTGGTGTTTGTATATTCAAGTCATTATCAAGAGTTAAAAGTTGATTTAATAATGGTAAGTTTGTAAAAATAGAAGTATCTTCAGCTTTTTCAGAATTTTCAACAGCTATATCCAAAGGAATTTCAACTTTTGTTTTTGCCTGAATTTGCTCTATCTTTGGCATTTCAGGTTGTACAAATTCTTCTACTTGTGCTCTTGGTTGGATTTGTTCTGCTTTTGACATTTCAGGTTGTACAAACCCTTCTACTTGCGCTTTTGACTGTATTTGTTCACCTTTTATTTCAGGTTGTACAAATTCTTCTACTTGTGCTCTTGGTTGGATTTGTTCTGCTTTTGGCATTTCAGGTTTTACAAATTCTTCTACTTGCGCTTTTGGTTGGATTTGTTCTGCTTTTAGCATTTCAGGTTCTACAAACTCTTCTACTTGCGCTTTTGGTTGGATTTGTTCACCTTTTATTTCAGGTTTTACAAATTCTTCTACTTGTGCTTTTGGTTGGATTTGTTCTGCTTTTGGCATTTCAGGTTTTACAAATTCTTCAACTTGCGCTTTTGGTTGGATTTGTTCTGCTTTTGGCATTTCAGGTTGTACA
>CADCPD010000087.1 GCA_902803265.1 uncultured bacterium
AGAAATAGCTCAAAAAGCATGGGTAAATGAAGAAGTTGTAAAACCTTTTGATAAACCTTTAACTCAAACAGCAGGATTAGGCGTGTTATACGGTAATTTATCACCGGAAGGCTGTGTGATAAAAGTTGCAGGTGTTGATTCAAGCTGTTTTGAATTTGAAGGAACAGCAAAATGTTATGATTCGGAAGAACTTGCAACAGAAGCCATTCAAAATGATGAAATTAAAGCAGGAGATGTTGTTGTAATAAGATACGAAGGTCCTCAAGGCGGCCCAGGTATGAGAGAAATGCTTGCTCCGACATCTTTAATAGTAGGCAAGGGTTTAGGTAAATCTGTTGCATTGATAACAGACGGCAGATTTTCAGGAGGTACAAGAGGTCTTTGTATAGGTCATATTTGTCCTGAAGCAAGTCAAGGCGGCTTAATCGGTCTAATAAAAGACGGAGATAAAATTAAAATTGATATTAATAAGAAAGAATTGACTTTACTTGTTGATGAAAAAGAAATAGAACAAAGAAGAGCAAATTTTGTAATGCCGGAACCTAAAGAAACAAAAGGTTATCTTGCAAAATATGCAAAGAGCGTAAAAAGTGCTAATTTAGGTGCAATTTCCGGCTAATGGAGAGATGTTTTAATGTATGAATACATAAAAGGCGGTTTAGCTAATAAATATGCAAATAAAAAAGGCTATTTTGTCGTAATTGATGTAAATGGAGTCGGATATTTAATCGAAGTCATGAAAAAAGATTATGACAAAATAAATATTAATCAGTCTACATTAATTTTGTATACTGTGCTTTTACATAGAGAGGACAGCATGTCTTTGTGTGGATTTTTGGATATCGAAGTCAGAAATTTGTTCAATATTTTAGTAACAGTATCAGGTGTCGGTTCAAAAATGGCTTTAAATATATTAAATCAATTTGAATTAAAACCTCTTGTAAATTGTGTAGTTCAAGAAAAAGAAAAAGAATTAACCAAAGCTAAAGGCGTTGGTGTTAAACTTGCTCAAAAAATTATTCTTGAATTAAAAGATAAATTTATTAGCGTAGAATTAGAACAGGAAGAATGTCAAACTGATGACATGTTTTCGGATGTAAAAAATATGCTTTTATCGTTACAATATTCTGAAGAAGAAATAACAAAAGCATATGAAATTGTGAGTAAAATGAATTTAGAAATAAAAACCTCAGAAGATATGTTGAGAGAGATTTTAAAAGTATTATCTGCATAATTTTATATTGTTAAACTGTGTAACAATTTTGTAACATGCCGTCTTAAAAAGTCAAAAAAAAATGCTTTTTAGCCTTTATTAACATGTGTTAGTAATAGTTTAGGTAGTGTTAATGATTAATTCAATCAATCCATCAAATATATCAAAACCTACGAAAACAAGCATTTTCTATATAAATGACTTGCACGGTCAAAATATTAAGATGGAAAAAATCTATAACGCATCTAAAGTATTTGACGAATTTATCCCATCAGAAGGCGTTAATAAATTAAAATTATCTTCAGGTGATACATTATTAGGTGAAAATAAAAAATCTAATAAAATAGCTGCTAAATTTATGGATTTAATTGGTATAACAGCAACAGCTGTTGGGAACCATGAATGTGATTCTGATCCAAAAACTTTATTTGAATTAACAAAAGATAAAGCATATAAAATGTTAGGTTTGAATGCAAAAATTGATGCTACAAACCCATTAAAATCAAGAATTGAAAAATCTTACATTGAAACAAAAGAAGATGGTCAAAAATACGGTATAATCGGTTTATTACCACCTGATTTATTTACAAGAATGTCAAAAGTTGATAACTATAAAGATTTAAAAGTAGATGATTTTGACAAAACTATCAAAGATGTTCAAGAAGAAGTAAACAGATTACAAGAACAAGGCGTAAATAAAATTATTGTTCTTTCTCACGCAGGAAATGCAAACGAAAAAAGATTAGCTCAAGAAACACAAGGTATTGATGTTATTTTAGGCGGTCACTCTCACGAGTTAATAAAAGATATTAAAGAAGGTGAAAACTTATTCTATGGTAAAGACGGCAACCCTGTTGTAATAACACAAGCCGGAAAAGATGCTGATAATATCGGTGTTTTAAATTTAGAATTTGACGAACAAGGTGTAATAACAAAAGTTCAAAATAATGTATCTCCTACAAAAGGTTTCAGAAGAAACTTAATAATGAAATATTTTGCAGAAAAATGTTTAGGAAAACCTGAAACAGTAGGAACAATTAAATCTTCATGTCCTGAACCGGAAAACAGAATCGCATGTGAAAATCCTCACGCAGATTTCGTAGCAGATGCAATGAGAGATTTTACAGGTGCTGATATTACATTATTAGGTTCAGCAAATTTAAGAAATACATTTGAACAAGGTGAAATTTCAACAAGAGATATTGCAAGTATCGTACCTTTCAAAAACGGTATGGCAGTAGTTCCATTAAGTGAAAAAACAATAGTTGAAGCATTAAAATTTGGTGCAAATTCTGTAACCCAACCTGGTTCTAAACCTGGTGTATTGCAAGTTTCAGGTTTGAACTATACAATGAACAAACAAGGTAAATTGTTATCAGCAGAATTTGTAGATAAAAACGGAAATGTTCAAGCCTTAGATATTAACAATCCAAGCGAAGATAAAACATTCAGAGTAGCAATGGATACATATTATGCAAACGGCAGAGATGGTTTTGAAATGTTAAATTCAATAGATAAAGCAGAAACTGTATTTGAAGAAGATAAAGATTATATGGTTGCTGAATACATTAAAAAACTTCAAAACGAAGGTAAAGATATAGAAATTAAAAACCAAAACAGAATAACAATCGTTGAGTAAACCAAAAATATTAAAGTAGAGAAAAGAGTCCAATTTCATTTTATGAAATTGGACTCTTTCTATTTATACATCATGTTTTGACAAAGTAAAAAAAATCATTAAAGAATAATCATACAAATGGATGTGTAACATTAAGAGAACATACCTCATAATAAAGATATGAAAGTGTATAGAGAGTATGCCTTTTGTTTACAGACTACAAAAAATACTTGATTTTAGAATCAGAAAGAAAGAAGCACAGCTTTTAGAAGTTCAAAAAGCTCAAGCTGCACTTTTTCAGGCAGAGGAGGATATACGCAGAAACCTTGCTGAAATAGAATCAACAAAAGAAAATATGCGTCGATGTGATTATACAATGATGGAAGCATATGACAAATATTTGCACCATCTTTGGGACAAAGGCGAACAACTCGAACTTGTAAGACAAGAAAAAGAAGCTATTTTAAAACAAGAGGTTTTAAAACTTGTAGAACTTGAACAGGCTGTAAAAGTACTTGAAAAACACAAAGAGAAAAACAAGGAAGAATATTTAAAAGAACAAAAAAGTGCAGAGTTGAAGAATTATTCAGAACTTGGGGTTCAAAGATATTTTCAACAAACACAAGAAAAAATATCAGAAGAGGAAGAAGCTTTATTAAAGCAACTTGAGAGTGAGCAGAATGAAAATTAATCAAAACCAGAAAGTTAATGACAGTAACCTTAATCAAAAAAATTCTTTTACTCCTATAAAAACAGGGGATATTAGTTTTGAAGAAAACTTGAAGGATTTGAGTGCGGTTAATGATTTAACTAAAATTGTTGGTGCTGAAGATTTGGATAAAAAAGATACGAAGGCAATTGTAGATGTTGATTCTAAATTTAATGATGCTCAAACCAATGAAACTGTGGCTAAATCAAATCTATCTGACGTAAAAGAAGTTAAAACTCAAATTCTTGATGAATCAAAAATGATTTCAGTTGTTAAGGAAGAAAAAGATGTTTCTAATAATAAAAAATTAGAAATTTCTGAGTTAGAACAAACTTTGCAGGAATTTATAAAACCAGAAGTAAATGTAGAAAAATTCCAACCAAAAGCGCAAGTAGAAGAATTTATAAAACCAGAAGTAAATGTAGAAAAATTTCAACAAAAAACAAAAGTAGAAGAATTTGTAAAACCCGAAATGCCAAAAGGAGAACAAATTCAACCAAAAGCAAAAGTAGAAGAATTTGTAAAACCTGAAATGCCAAAAGGAGAACTAATTCAACCAAAAGCGCAAGTAGAAGAGTTTGTAAAACCTGAAATGCCAAAAGGAGAACTAATTCAGGCAAAAGCAAAAGTAGAAGAGTTTGTAAAACCTGAAATGCCAAAAGGAGAACTAATTCAGGCAAAAGCAGAGGTAGAAGAATTTGTAAAACCTGAAATACCAAAGTCAAAACAAAATCAACCAAAAGCGCAAGCGGA
>CADCPD010000088.1 GCA_902803265.1 uncultured bacterium
ATTATCAGGATTATATATTGACTGACTTATTCCGACAACTTCTCCTGTGGTATTTAGAATAGGACCACCTGAACAGCCCGGATTTATTGCTGCATCTGTTTGGATTTTATTTTTTGCTAAATCTATTCTTGAAACTATTCCCTGAGTTAAAGTTCCTGAAAAGCCAAAAGGGTTTCCTATTGCAAGTATTTTTTGTCCTACTTTTAGGGTGTCAGAATTTCCTAATTTTATTATGTTTAATTGTGTTTTCGGATTTATTTTTATCAATGCTAAATCACTATTTTTGTTTTTTGTTGGAATAATTGTAGCGGTATATGTTTTTCCATCATAAGTTGTTACTTCTATTTTTTTGCTTCCATCAATAACATGTTTACTTGTTAGTATTGTCCCATTTGAATTTATTAGACATCCGGTTCCTCCTGAGACACCTATTTTTAATTCTGCATCTATTGCTACAATTGCAGGATTTATTTTTTCATAAACTGCTATTGTGGTTGCCTCTTCTGTATCATAACTAAATACAGGGTTTAAGCTTATTAAAAAAAATGCAAATATCAATATGTAACACTGTTTTATTTTTTCTGAAATCATGATTTCCCTCCTGATAAAACATAATATAAAAGATTTTATAAAAAATTTTACTACCTTTGTAACATTTTGTAGCATTATTCTTGTATTTATTATTTTTTTAATTTATAATCTAGTGGAAAAAATAATCATAATTTATGTTAGGTAGGAAAGGAGAAATTATGAGAAACATGGAAACTTTTAAAAGAGCATTAAGCGAAAGAAGAGCTTTAAAAATTATTTCTGGTATTAATAATATGGATTTAGATAGAGTAAGAATGGTTGTATCATCAGCAATGGAAGCTGGCGCTGATGCTGTTGATGTTTCTGCAAACAGACAAGTTTTGACTATGGTAAAAGAAATGATTGAATCAGCTAATTCATCAATTTCTTTATTTGCTTCTTCTGTAAATCCTACAGAATTGGCTGAAGCTGTTAATGTTCACCATGTAGATGCTATCGAATTAGGTAATTTTGATGCATTATACAGAGAAGGTCGTTCATTCTCATCAATGGAAGTTTTAAGCTTAGTTCGTGAAACTTTATCAATGATTGAAGAACACAGATCAGAAGTTTTATTCTCAGTAACAATTCCTGGTTCTATCTCAATTAATGATCAAATTTCTTTAGCAAGAGAATTAGAAATGTTACACATTGATTTAATTCAAACTGAAGGTTATGTTTCTGAAGAAATGACTTTAGAAAATACAAGAACAATGTTAAACAGAGCTGAATTAACTCTTTCTAACACAATTGAATTATCAAGAAATACTGAATTACCAATTATGACTTCATCAAATATTAATACAGTAACTGCTTCAATGGCATTTGCTGCTGGTGCTAGTGCAATTGGTTGCGGTTCTTGTGTTAACAGATTGGAATCTCAAATCCAAATGTTAGCTGTTATTAAAAACTTAAGAGAAATTTCTAACAGAAATTGGAATTGGTCTATGAACAATATGTCAACAAGAAGAGAATCTTTAGTTTAGTAATTGATTTGAATATTGAAAAAGGAGAAGGTTTTTAACTTTCTCCTTTTTTTTATTCTAAATTTAATATATTAATGATTTCTTTTAATTCTTGTTTTAATTTATTATCCTTGTTTAATTTATCTTTTATCTGATCGCAGCCGTACATTACGGTTTGATGTTTTTTATCTATATATTTTGCGATATCTTCAAGTTTTAGTTTTAAATATTCTTTAGAAATAAAGGCTGTAATTTTTCTTGCTTTAGAAATGTTCGCACTTCTTGCTGAGCTCTTTATATCTTGAATGCTTACTCCATAGTACTTTGAAGCTTCTTGTGCAATTTTTTCTATATTTAATTCATTTCTTTCTTCACATTTTAGAACATGTTTTGCAAATTCAAGTGTTATATCAGTATCTTCAAAAGAAGCAAAGGCTTCAACTTTATTAAATGCCCCTTCCAGTTCTCTTACATTCGTTTTATAGTTTTTTGCAATATAGCTGAAAACTTCTTTTGGGATAGTTAAATCTTTAGTGACAGCTAAGTTTTCTAAAATTTTTATTCTTGTTTCTTCTATTGGAGGATGAATTTCTACTACTAATCCTTGTTCAAATCTTGAAATTAATCTTTGAGGCATTTCCGGCATATCTTTTGGCAATCTGTCTGATGTTAGAACTATTTGTTTGTTTGATAAATGTAGGGCATCAAATGTATTAAATAATTCTTCCATGCATTGTTTTTTGCCTTCAAAAAATTGAATGTCATCAATTAATAATACATCAATATTTCTGTATTTATTTCTGAATTTATTCATTAAGTTGCTTTTGTTAAAATCCTTATTTCTTGCTGTGCTGTTTATGTACTCATTTATGAAAACTTCAGATTTTACACATTGTATCTTTTTCGTGTTTATTAATGCGTGGCCAATGGCTTGCATAAGATGTGTTTTCCCTAAACCTGACCCACCTTGGATATATAGAGGATTATATTGTGCATTAGGGTTTGAGGCTACCATTTCTGCTGCTGCTTTTGCCATCTTGTTATTTTCGTCGGTTACAAAATTGTCAAATCTGTATTTTAAATTAAGATTCATAGATTGAACATAGCCTAAATTTTCAATGGCTTTTTTATGTTCTTCTTCTTTTTTTTGTATTTTTTCTGCTTTACGTTCTTCTTTTTTTTCTTCTTTTATTTTAGATTTTCTTATTTTATCGTAGAGTTCTTTATCCGTTTCAAAATTTACAGTTATATCTTTATTTAGAACTTTTTTAAATGCGTCTATAAATTTCGGATAGTGATTTTTTTTCAAATATTCAACGGCAATAGCTTGACCAGAAAGAAGTTTTATTTGGTTATCTTCGTATTCTATAATTTCTAATGGTTCTATCCATGCGTCATAAGATGAAACAGGTATTTCTGTTTCTAATATTTTTTTTGTTTCTTCCCAAATCTTTTCTATTTCGCCAGCGTTCATATTCTACATTTTATAACAAAAATAATTTATATAAAACTATTCCTGCGCTAATGCTTAAATTCAAAGATTCAACGTTATTTTTCATTTCTATGGTTAAGTTTGTAGTTGCAAAATTTTTGAGTTCTTCTGAAAGACCTGTGCTTTCTGCTCCGAACATAACGAGAGTTTTTTCTTTTGTCTTATAGTCCTTTAAACTTACTGTATTAGATGCTTTTGGAAGCGTTGCAATTCTGTCGAAATCGCTGAAATATTCTTTTAAAATATTAATATCTTTTATACTGTAAACAGGTGTTTTCCAGAGGTTTCCAACAGAAGCTCTTACACATTTCGGATTATAAATATCAACGGTATCTCCAAAAAGAATTATTGCATCCAAATCAATTGCGGCGGATGTTCTTAGAATTGTTCCTAAATTTCCTAAATCGTTTATATTCTCAAAGAGTGCCACTTTAGCGGTGTATTTTAAATTTGCTATGTCAAGTTGTTTTTGTTTTCCTATTGCAATAATTTCAGGTGCTGTATTTGTTGTAGAAATTTTTTTTAATACAGCTTCCGTTGTGTAAATTATTTTATTTTGGTCAAAAATAAAAGATTTGTCTTTCAAAATAAAGATTTTTTCTATTTCAATATTTGATAAAATCGCTCCTTCTATTGCTTTATAACCTTCAAGTAAAAATTTTCCTGTTTTGTCGCGGAATTTTTTCTCCTGAAGTTTAACTGTTTCTTTTACCAATTCATTGTTTACGCTTGTAATTTCCATTACATAACCTCAAAATCTTTTAATTGTTCTTTTTCTTTATCTGATAGTAAATCAAAATCTATTAATTTCTGTTCGTAGCACATTTTTGAAAAAGAATGTATTTTTCTATTTTTCATGTAGACTGAGTTTTCCAGTCTAACGCCTCCAAAATTCTTATAATAAAGACCTGGTTCTATTGTAAAACACATATTATCTTCTATTGGCGTTTGTGTTACGGAAGATATTGCGGGAGATAATCTTGGAGGTTGTTCATGAACGCTTATTCCTATGCCGTGTCCGAGTCCGTGTGAAAATTCAAATCCTTTTGGTGCGATTTTACTAAGTAAATCTCTTGCTGCTTTATCAATGTCATAACCTGTTGTTTTGTCTGTTATTTTTGTATTAAAAGCGGCTAAACTTGATTTTAGTACAAGTGTATAAATTTTTCGTTGTTCTTCTGTTGGTGTTCCTTTTACAAAAACTCTTGTTATATCTGTTGCGTAACCGCCTTCGTAGTATGCTCCGCAGTCAATTAAAACCAAAGAGCCATCTTTTAAAATTTCTTTTTCTGAACTTTTCGAATAATGGGCAAGCGCTGCGTTTGTATCTTTTGCAACTATTGATTTAAATGATAATAGTTTTGCGCCGTGTTTTTTGAATGCCTTTTCAAGTTCTTCATCAATGTTTTTTTCTGATATATTTTCGTTGTTATTAATATATTCTCTTATTTCAAAAACAGCTTTGTCCGTACGTCTAAAGCATTCTTTATAATGTTTCAATTCTTCTTCTGTTTTTACGGATTTCATTTTTAAAATCGGATTAGTTTCCATATTCGTCGCAATATCTTTAAATAAAAGATAATCCGCCATGTTTGTACTTATTTTATCAAAATAAATTTTATTTAAACCATTTAAACTGTTTTGGAATTCTTTTAGTGGTTTAATTATTAATTCTGCGGTTTTGGTGTCGTCATCGCAAAACAAAGTCGCAGAAGATTTTGTAATAAGAACTTTTCCGTTAATTGCAGTTGAATATGCTTTTGAAAAATCTCTTAAATTAGTTATGTATGATGTTTCTTCCAAGTTTGTAAATAGATAAGCTTCGTTATCTTTTAGTAAGTTTTGAACATAGTTTATTTTTTCTTTTGCTGATTTTCCGCAAATTTTTCTATCTATTAATTCAAGATTTTTTTTGTTTTGTTTTAACTTTTCTTTTGTGTAAACATCCTTTTCAAGAATTTTTATTTCAACATTTTTTTCTGTTAATGCTGTTTTTAAACATTCATATCTGTATACTGAAGTTTTTTCTCCAATTATTCCGAGTGTGGAATTTGTGGATATAAGTTTAGAAACTTCCTCTAAAAAGCTTTGATTTTGTTGTAATTTTACGACTGTAATTTTTTCTAAATCACATTCTCTATCTGCCTGTTCGTGGTATCGTCCGTCAACAAAAAGGTATATATTACCGTTACGGGATACAAGTGCATCACCTGTCGAACCTGTAAATCCCGTAAGGTAATATCTTGAATTTTCTTCTAAAACATTGTATTCCACCAAAAATTTATTAGTGGAATTTATAATTATATAGTCTAAATTATTTTGTTTTAGAAATTCTTGCATAATGTTTTGTCCTATTCTTCAATATCTGTTAATTGGATTAAGTGCCAGCCAAATTGTGTTTGAACAGGGTTTGAAACTTCACCTTTTTTCATTGAAAATACAGCATCTTCAAAAGGTTTTACCATTTGACCTTTTGTGAAAAATCCTAAATCTCCGCCTCTTGCACCTGATGGACAAAGAGATTCAAGTGCTGCTAAATCTTCAAATTTAGATTTTCCTGATTGAATTTCTTCTAATAATTTTTTAGCTTCTTCTTCAGTTTTAACTAGAATATGGCTTGCTCTAACACTTTTGTACATAAATATCTCCTTTTATAAACTGTATATAATAATTATATAATAAAAACACTTGACAAACCTTAAAAACATGATAGCTACATGGATTGGTTTAGATTTAAATTCAAATTGTAACGAATTGTAAAATTATTGAGCATGGGTGTGACATGAAAAATTTTCTTGTATTATCATGCATGTACAACTATCCCCAAATCTCCTCCCAAGATTATGAAGTACTAGCTGCAGTCGCAGCTATTTTTTTTGCTTTATTATTGAGTTTTAGGATTTTTTGTATAATTTTGCAGAAACATGCTCAAATCCTTTTCTCATCATGCTTTTGACATGTTAACGTTTGTAACAAAAAGAATAAAAATTTTGTTTTAAATAGCAAAAATTTTGAAGAAAATGTTTTTATCATAGTGTAGGTAGTTATAAGTTATTTTGTGTGGTAAAAATGCAAGCTGTAAATAACGTTAATACTCAAACATATTTAAATAAATTGGCTCAACCAAAAGCTCAGGTTGCGTTTAAAGGCGGCGTTCCTGATTTGGATACTTTACGTTCTAAACAGGATGAATTCAGAAGAATGTCTGAAAATGCTGATGATAACGGTATAATGGGTAAATTGAGCAAATTTGCTTCAAAAGCCATTGGTGTTGTTATTGCATTTACGGCAACTAAAATATGTTTAGGTAAAGCTGCTGATATGATAACAGGTACTTTAGGTAAAGGTGCCAATACGTTGATTGAAAAAGTTGGTGAAAAATCTGCTCAAAATGCAGATAAAGTAACAAAACTTGTTGATAAAGTAAAAGGTTTAAATCTTGATAAAATCGCTGTAAATGTTATTGCAGGCGGTGCAGCACTTGGTGTTGCAATGAAAGATTTCGGGCTTGTTAAAAAGAATGTTTCAGATGCTACTGAAAATTTGGTAGAAAATTCTATTGACAAAGCTCAAGGTAACTCATATAATGATTATGGTAGTAGCGTCGATGATGTTGACGATATCTAGTCGGTGTTTATAAAGGTAGGTAAGTTATGATAAGTCCAATTTCACATGTATCGTTTAAAGCCAATATTCCGAATATTGATGCTATGGATGCTATTAACAAAACTCAAAAAACAATGGCTACAATTACAAATTTATCTCAAGGTGCAGATGAATTTAAAAAGAATGTAGAAACTGATAAAGCAGCATATTCTGAAGGTATAACTGATTCAATTAAAGAGGCAGCAAAAGACAATAAAGCTTTAGAAGCAGTTGCAAAAGCTGCTGATACAAAAGTTGGTAAGAAAGTTGCTGATATCTTTGGTAGCTTTACTGCTTTCTGTACAAACTTAGCAGGTGTTGCAACTAACGTTGCTAAGTAATAAAAGAAGTTTAAAAAAATGCCTGAACATGAACCATGTTCAGGCATTTTTTTATTATAAGCATGTATATAATTATATTATGTAATTATATACATGCTGTATATATGTTTCATAATTTTCGACATTGTGGAAAGATAATGAAAATTCACAGATATTTTTTCCTATTAATTGAGAATCTTTTGTTGGTAATGGTGGTCCGGCAGGAGTTGAACGAGCAGGATTTTTAGGATTTGAAATAATACCTGTTGCTCTTAAAAGTGTTATTGATAAAGATTTTTTATAAACTTCATATTCAGTCAAACCTCTTGTAACTATTCCAATGCCGTTTGCATTAACATATCTTTGCATTGGCGCCGTATTTGTTCGTACTTCTAATCCTCTTGTTTTTGGAAGGTTCTTTCGTATGTCATAATTACAATCAAAATCGCGTTTTATTATTTTATTTAAATCTTCTGAATATGTTTCTGTTATAGGGTTTAAAGAATTTATTCTTGCCTGCATTTTATGATTTTCTTTTTTGTTTTCGTAAATTATTTTAAAATCCAGTATATCCGAGTTTTTATCAAGTGATATAAATATTTCTGAATTTTGAGTAAGAACTTTTAAAATACATCTTAAATTGCTTTTAAATTCTATTGATGATGACAAAATATTTTCTGTTGTTCCGTAATCTGTTTCTTCCGGTGCAAAGTTGTAACTGTCACCTAAGTCTTTATAATCAACTATTTCTATGAAGTTATCAATGTCATTTACTTTTATTTGGTTATTGATTATTTCTAATTTTATTTTTGAATTTTTTATGTAGTTTTCACCTATTTCCAAATCAGTAGAGTTATCTTCCTGAAATTTTTCTCGCATTTCTGTTGGTTGAATATCTTTGACTTCAAGAAGATATGTATATATATCTTTATAGTCTTCTGTTACAGGAATTTTTAAGGTGTTTTGAAGTATTTCATTTTCAAAGCCTTTTCTTCTTGATAATATTGGAAGAGGAAGTTCAAGTTCTGATTCGAACTCAATAATGCCGCTATATGGTTTATCTCCAAGATTAATAAAGAACGTGTCGGCAAGTTTAAAATGTACTTCATCAATAATTGTTTGTGCGATTTGAATAACTTTTTTATATTTTATTGTGTTTTCTGCATGTACATCATCCGTTGAACATCCGCAAATTCCATCATGCGCCATATTTTCTATTAGTAATTTGTAGCCATATTCTATTAAGTTATCGTAATTTAATTGAAAATGTTTTTGAGCTCTATTTGCTAAATCAAGCATATATGAGGCTTTTACTCTTAATTTTTTTAAATCTATTCTTGCTGAATAACATCCTTGCAGAATAAAAGTTGCTGAATTGTCTCTTAATTCATCATTGTGTTCGTATTTTGCAAATTCGTCCTTAACTTCTTCAAAATAATCAAAAGGTGATGCTAATACTATTTGATAATCTTGAAGTAGAGCATTAACTTCTCTGATTTGGTCTGATATATCTTCATGTATTCCCAAATGATCGGCTCCGATTGGCATTAAAAGAGTATTTGAAGATTTTTCTGCTATTTTATCGAGATTATTTTTTAAAAATTCGGCCTTTTTTTCAAATGTTAAATCTGTTGCGAAAATATCCATAAAATATCCTCGAACAAGATTTACGCAATTTAATCCGTTAAATTTGAAATTTGCAGGAATATTGTCATTACAGCCTCTCCAAACAACAGACTTATCTATTCCAAAATGTTTAAAGATATCAGTTATGTATTTTGAATGTCCGAAGGTATCAGCTAAGTAACCTATAAAATCAGTGCATCCAAAACTTTTTGATATTTTTAGACCTATTTCCAGATTTTTTTCAAAACATTTTCTGTCTGTTAAATATTCGTCAATAAGACAATAAGACGGCCCAATGAATAATTTTTTATTTGCTATTAATTCTCTTATGAGTTCTTCTTTTTCAGGTCTTATTTGTAAGTAATCAAGTAGTGCTCCGACTTGTCCATCAAAATAGAAAGAAGGAATTTTGTTTTCAATAAGCATTTCTAAGATGTTGTCGAAAACTCTCAATAGTCGAATTCTAAATATTTCAAATTCTCTGTACCATTCTCTGTCCCAATGTGTATGAAGATATGCAATTACTTTCTTTTTTACCATATTTTTATTATATCAGATATTCTTAAATATTATTATACATTGTTAATATGATTGACAAAAGTTGAAATTTTTTGTACATGTAGTGTATGGCATTAGTATACTTAAGTTTAGGTTCAAATAAAGGAGACAGAGTTGGATTTATTCAACAGGCTACAAGTTTGTTGAATGAAGACAAACAAGTTGATTTGATAAGAACTTCTGCATTTTATGAAACAGAACCTTGGCAGACTGATACAAGTAATTGGTTTGTTAATGCCGTAATTGAAATTAAAACAAACTATACACCTCATGATTTATTAAAATTGTGTAATCAGGTAGAGGAAAAACTTGGTAGAGATAGAGAAGCTGAAGGTTTTTATGGTGATAGAACCATAGATATAGATATTTTATTCTACGATAAGGATATAATTTATACAGAAGATTTAATTATTCCACATAAATATTTCCATAAAAGAGCGTTTACACTGGTTCCAATGTTGGAATTATCTCCTGATTTTGTTCATCCTGAATTCAAAAAAACTGTAATGGAACTTCATGATGAATTAGAAAATCCGGAAATGGTATTTTTGTATGGAACAAGGGTTGACTTATAAGAAAAAACCTAAAGTTGCAATTATAGGAGCGGGTCCTGCAGGTTGTATGTGCGGTATTACGATCGCTAAAGATTGTGATGTTACGTTTTTTGATATATCTGAACCTTTGAAAACATTGCTTCCTACCGGTGGTGGTCGCTGTAATCTTGCTCATGCTGAGTATGATTTTAAAGAACTTGCAAAAGCTTATCCAAGAGGAGAGAAGTTTCTCTATTCTGTATTTTCAAAATTTTCAACTTATGATACGTTAGAGTTTTTTGAAAGTATAGGTGTTAAAACTTATGCTCAAGATGATGGCAGAATCTTTCCGATTACAAATTCTGCTGCAGATGTTAGGAATAAACTTTTAGCTCAATTAAAGTCCGCTAAATTTCTAAAAGAAAAAGTTGTTGATGTTAAAAAAGTATCTGATAAGTTTTATGTAAGTACTGTTAATAATAATAAATATATATACGATATTGTGGTTATTGCGATAGGTACTCATTTTGGTTTTCAGTTTTTGAATAAATTACCTCATAAATTATATGATTTAAAACCATCATTATGTGGTTTAGTAACAAAAGAGGATTTTTCTACTCTAAAAGGAGTAGTTTTGAAAGATGTTTTGATAAAAAATGGGAATATGATGCTTGAGGGTGATATGCTTTTTACTGATAGTGGTGTGTCAGGACCTGTGATTTTTGAATTATCTTCAATTAATTCTCGAGTAGGATATCCTTATTCTTGTAAAATTAAACTTATAAAAAATATTGTTAATTTTGAAGATTCTTTGAATGTCAATAGGAATATGGCTTTAAAGAAGCTTCTATCTGAAATTTTACCAAAATCTTTTGTTAAATTTTTTCTTAATTCCTTAAATATTGATTTAGAATTAAAATGTAAAAGTCTTAATTCTAATTCCAAAGGATTACTTCTCGAGTCTTTAAATGGTTTTTTAATTACCGTTATGGGGGCTAAAAATGGCGGAGAAACTGTGTTTTCAGGAGGTGTTAACCTTGATGAGATTACCTCAAATTTTGAATCAAAAATGATTGATAATTTATATTTTTGTGGTGAAATTTTAGATATAGATGGGTTTTGCGGAGGTTATAACCTTCAAAATTGTTGGAGTAGTGGTACTTTGGTTGGGTTAAATATTGTGAAAACCATGTGTAGCATGTAATTTGACCGATTTTTAAAATTGCTTGATATTATTGGGTTTTGGTGCTCAATAAAAATGTTGTTGTTAAGTTTTGTAACTTTGATTATCCAAAAGTGTTATGAATTTCTAATTCTATGGTATTATATTAATGTAAGCACAAAGTGCTAGCCAAGATACTTCTTTTAGATGAGATTTTATTTTTACATGTTGATTTTAGAATTAGTTAGTGCTAGTATGTGTGTATAATCGCAGTTAGTAGTAAAGGATTATTTTATGCAACGACAATCGGGTTTCACTTTAGCGGAAGTTTTAATCACCTTGGCAATCATCGGTACTGTAGCCGCTATGACTATTCCAACATTGATGACAAACACAAATAAGATGGAATTTAAAACAGGTTTTAAGAAAATACTTTCTACTTGTAACCAAGCAATTACAATGAGTGTTGCTTTAAATTATATTGATTTTTCAGATACAACGTCTGAGGATAACAATGCTACAACATCTATTCTCGGTATTTTTATTAACAGAATGCATGTTACTAAAACAGTTTATGGAACATCCACAGAAACTGCTGTAAATCGTATGTTTAAATCAGGTGCGTCAGCTAATTTTACAGTATTCTTTGCTGATGGTATGGCGTTATCATTCAAGAAAACTTCAAAGAATTGTAGAACTTCAAACTCAGATGGTGGTGCCGCAACTATTTGTAAAGCAATTGTAGATGTAAATGGTACTCGTCCTCCTAATTATTTATCAAATTGTTTAGGAACTCAAACAAAGACTGCTACTTCTGATAAAACTGCTAATGGTGGTGCTTGTACTCCTGAAAATGCGGCTATATTTGATCAATTCTCAATCTTTTTGGCAGACCAACAAGTTCAACCAAATGGTCAATGTGCAAAATACGTTTTATTTGAAAACTAGTTAGCGTGTATTTTATTTAGGTTTAAAAAAAAAGAAGGAAATGGTGTGTTTCTTTCTTTTTTTTGTTTCTAAAGATCTGTTGGACCTATGTTTTTATAGGATTCAATTTTATTAGTTGTTTTTTGTAAATCAGATGCTAGTTTTGTTGCTTTTTTTGCGTCTTTACAATTTTTTAACTGAACATTTAAGACTAATAGTCGTTCTTTTAATTTTCTAATGTTTTGTTTATATTTTTCCCACTCTAAGAAAAACCAACCTTCAAAACCGCAGTCTTCTGGAGGTTTTTCATAAAAATTATTGATAAAATTACAATTTTCTCCGCATTTTTTGCAGTGTTTACAAAATCGTTCAGGTCTGTCTTTAAATATATTTTCCATACATTTATTATATGCTTTAAATTCCAAATATTTGTATGTTTGTAATATTTATTAACAATATGTTTTCTATTGGCAATTTTTTTTGAAAAAATAACTTTATTAAAGTGTAGTGTTAGTTAAATAATTGCATGTATTCATGTGCAAGTTAGGAAATTTATTATGAATGTTTCAGCAGGTATTACAAAAGTTTTAGCAAAAGGTGTCGGTGTTGCCGGATTGGGTGCTGTGCTTTATGATGCTCATCAGTATGGTAAAATTCAAGCGAAAACCTACGGAAAAAATCAAATGGCTAATTCTGCTTGCGATGCATATATGGATTCCAAAACACTAAATTCTACAAGTACAATTGATTCAAAACTTCAGCAGGCTCGTTTAAATGCTGAATTAAAAGGTGGTTTATTCGGTGGAATTCGTAATGGATTCGCACAAGCAAAAGGTTATATAGCAGGTGCATTTACTTCTTTGGCGGAAAATATTGTTCCGTTGGCATTATCTGCGTCAACGCTTGTTACTAAAGGTAAAGCTTCTGCAATTTTAGGATTGGCAACGGCGGTTTATAGCGGTGCTCGAGCTGCTACTGCTGCTTTTGGTATAGGAAAAATAAATCCTTTAAATAAATGAAAACATTAACTATTAACCAATAAACTTAACTATCAAACTACAATTAGCGGTAAGGCGTTGCTTTATCGCTTTTTATTTTTATAAATATTTTGTAATGTTTTTGTATTTTTATACTTAAAATGCTACTATGTATTTGGAGGGTTATTGTGGGAAATTTTAATATTAGAACGTTTTTAAAGCAAGCTGTTAAAACAGGAGCCTCAGATGTTCATTTACACGTTGGCGAGCGTCCAGTATTACGCAAAGATGGTAAGATGGTAAAAATTGATATGCCTTATCTTGATGATGAGGATATGGAACGAGCAATCGTTACCTTGCTTCCGGCTTTTGATTTTAATGATATTAAAAAGAATATGGATTTAGACTTTTCGTTTGAACTTCCCGGTGTTTCAAGATTTCGTGTAAACTTAAGTAAACAACTTGGTAGATTTGCTCTTGTTCTTCGTTTAATTTCTTACAATATTAGACAAGTTACTGAATTAAATTTGCCGACTGTTATACAAAGTTTTGCTGATTTAAACAATGGTATTGTTCTTGTAACAGGTCCTACAGGTTCGGGTAAATCAACAACTCTTGCTTCTATTATTGAGCATATTAATATGAAATATCCGAAGCATATTATTACTGTTGAAGACCCAATAGAATATTTATTTTCTAATAAACTAAGTATTATTTCTCAAAGACAAGTTGAAATTGATACAATGTCTTTTAACGATGGTATTAAATATGCCTTAAGACAAGATCCGGATGTTATTCTAATTGGTGAAATCCGTGATAGAGAAACCGCAACCGCTGCTCTTAAAGCTGCAGAAACAGGTCACTTGGTTTTAGCTTCTTTACACACAAATGATGCTATTCAAACAATTAACCGTATTATTAACATGTTTGAACCTCAAGATAGAGATTTGATAAGAGAACAAGTTGCTAATACAATTAGAGGTGTAGTTGCTCAAAAACTTGTTAAAACTTCTAAAGGAGAAGGTCGTCGTCCGATTGTTGAAATTATGGTTTCAACGCCTACGATTAAAGACTATATTATAAAAAATAAGCTTGAAGATATTTATTCTATTATGAAATCAGGTATTGATGAAATGACAACTATGAATGCTTCTTTATTTAAATTGTATCAAGAAGGTGCTATTTCTCAAGATGCAGCAATGGAAGCTTCTGATAATAAAAATGAATTTAATCAAATGCTTAGAGGTGTATTTAGCGGTACAGGTTCAGGTGCTACATATTATGAATAACGGATCTTTTGTTTGTGATGCTATAAATTTAAAATCATATCCTCTTTC
>CADCPD010000089.1 GCA_902803265.1 uncultured bacterium
AATTTTATTATCAAATTAATTTAATGAAGAGAATGCATCTTCAACAATAGCTTTAGCTTCAACTTTAAATTCATTATCTTTGTCTGAAAGTAAAATTAAATATTCAATATTTCCATGAGGACCTTTTATTGGTGAATAAGTTAAATTATTTATTTTTAAATCAATATTAGAGGCAAAAGAAACTATATTTTCTATAATATCAACGTGGACTTTAGGATTTCTAACGACACCGCCTTTTTCAACAAGTTCTTTTCCTGCTTCAAATTGAGGTTTTATAAGACATACCATTTGAAAATCCTTATTTCGCACCAAATTTTTAAAATTTTCAAGCACTTTTGTAAGCGAAATAAAAGAAACATCGCAAACAAGCAGTTCTGCTTTTTCATCATTTTCTTCGTATATTTCAGAAAGCTCACAATTTTTTAAATTACACCCTTCAATAACTTTAACCTGAGGATGATTTCTAAATTTCCAGTCAATTTGATTATGTCCGACATCTGCCGCATAAACAAATTTAGCCCCGTTTTGAAGCAAACAATCCGTAAATCCGCCTGTCGAAGCGCCTGCATCAAGACATATTTTATCTTTTGGATTTACTTCGTCAAAAACTTTCAATGCTTTTTCAAGTTTAAATCCGCCTCTTGAAACATAAGGCATTGATTTAATCCTTATTTCATATTCTTTTTCTGTATTTATCTGAAAACCTGCTTTTGTAATTTTTTCATCATTGATAATAACATCACCTGCAAGAATTGAGGCTGATGCTTTGCTTTTGTTTTCAAAATAACCCAAACTTACCAAATATGTATCAAGACGTTCTTTTTTCAAATCCAAAAACCTTATATGCGTTTTGTGTTGTTATTTCCATTATATGTTCAAGAGATGTTTCTCTTATTTTAGCAATTTCTTCTGCTGTAAATTTTGTATATGCAGGCTGATTTGTTTTTCCTCTGTATGGAACAGGCGTTAAATACGGAGAATCGGTTTCCAAAAGAAGATAATTTTCATCAATATTTTCTGCAACTTCTTTCATTTTCTTTGCGTTTTTGAAGGTTACAACGCCGCCTAACGAAATATACCAACCCTCTTTTATACATTCTTTTGCAAATTCTAAACTTCCTGAAAAACAATGCAATACTACTTTTGATGTTTTGTTATATTCTTTTATAATATCAAAAGTATCTTTGTGAGCTTCTCTGTCGTGAACATTTATCGGAAGATTCAGTTCATTTGCAAGTTTTATTTGTTTTATAAAAATATCTTTTTGTAAATCAATAAAAGTTTTATCCCAATAATAATCTAACCCGATTTCACCAATTCCAACAATTTTTTTATTATTAGAAACAAGTTCTTTAATTTCGTCAATAATATTATCATTCCAAGTTTTTGCTTCTTCCGGAAACACTCCTAACATACAATAAATATTTTCATATTTATTTGAAAGTTCAATAATCTTCTCAAAACTTGAGTGGTCAGCTGACGGAATAATAATTTTTTTTACCGAATTTTCGTCTGCATTTTTAAGTATTTCTTCAACAGAAATATCTTCAATCATATCAATATGACAATGTGTATCAATTATATAATTCGTTTCCATAAACAAATTATAACATAATATACATATAAAATACTTTTTAAATATTTTAATTATAAACCATATTAAGATTTTAAAAGCTATTTTTAAACCTTATAAATGATAAAGTATGACTTTAATTTAGGTCGTGCTAAAATAATATTATGGAATACACATACGAAGAAGCTATATCTCTGATTAAGGATAGAATAGATATCGTCGAAATAATTTCTGAAGAAGTTATTTTGAAACAAAAAGGTCAAAGCTACTGGGGCTGTTGTCCGTTTCATGGGGAAAAAACACCGTCTTTTTGTGTAACTCCGTCAAAAGGTATTTTTCACTGCTTTGGATGCGGTGTCGGCGGAGATGCAATTTCTTTTCTTATGAAGATTAGAAATTGGGATTTTAATGAAACAATTAAATTTTTAGCTGATAAATACGGAATAGAATTACCAAAATTTAAGGGTAAATCCGGAGAATACGCACAAATTAAAGACGGAGCTTTAGAAGCTTCAAAAAAAGCTGTTTCTATTTTTCAGCAATTATTGTTTGATTTATCAGAAAAATCACCTATTATACAGTATTTAAACGGTCGTGATATTGATAAAAACGTTATTACAAAGTATTCATTAGGATTAGGACTAAAAGAGCCTGATTATCTTTATAAAAAACTAAAAAATGACTTTTCTGATGAAATATTAGAAGCGTCAGGGCTTGTTATTAAAGGAAACAATGGTTATATAGACAGATTTAGAAACAGAGTAATAATTCCTATTCAAGATGAAAAAGGTAATTATGTCGCATTTGGAGCAAGAGCCGTCGAAGAAGGACAAAACCCAAAATATTTAAACTCTCCGGATACGATTATTTATAACAAAAGTAAAATATTGTATGGTCTATATACAGCACAAAATTCGATAAAAGAAAAAGATGCTGTAATAATAATGGAAGGATATTTCGATGTTATATCCGCTCAAGCACACGGTATTGAAAATTGTATAGCGTCTTGCGGAACATCTCTAACCGCAGATCACGTTAAACTTCTCGCAAGATACACAAAATCAAGACGAATTTATCTTTCATTCGATACAGATACAGCAGGAATTAATGCAACAAATAGAGGTGCAGAACTGATTAAAAATGCCTTTTCGGGGCTTGGAAAAATAAAACAGTTTGACGAATCACATTTGGCAGTTGATGATGATAAATATTCTTGTGAAATTAGAGTTATATC
The DNA here is from genome assembly GCA_902803265.1 of uncultured bacterium. Taxonomy (GTDB): domain Bacteria; phylum Cyanobacteriota; class Vampirovibrionia; order Gastranaerophilales; family Gastranaerophilaceae; genus UBA791. The sequence goes on from CADCPD010000089.1 coordinate 2,808, forward strand.
TCCTCCAAAAGGTAAAGATCCTGATGAATACATAAGAGAGGAAGGCGCAGAAAGTTTTCAAAAATTTATTGATAATGCCCCACTATTGATAGATTTTCAACTAAATCAGTTCTTAAAACATAAAAATGAAGCTAAAACTCCTCAAGAAAAATCGAAACTTGTAAAAGATATTGTTCCGATATTACAAGATATTCAAAATGATGTAGTAAGAACAGAATATATAAAGCTTGTTGCTTCTTCTTTGAATATAAATGAAGAAGCACTCGGCAAAGAGGTACAAAGAACACTTAATCAAAATTTTGGTGAAATTAATGTTAAGAAAATTGTAACAAAAACAACTAATATTGAAGAAAAAGCGCAAAAAAATATACTGTCTTTGTATTTAATAAATAGTAGCCCTTTTACGTTTAGGCAGATTTCTGAAAAAGTAAAAGATGTTACATTTACAAATGAAAAGTTAATAATTGTAAAAAATACAATTGACAAATTAATAAATACTGTAAATAATGTAAGAGAATTAACGGAAAGTTTATTTGAAACTTTCAGCTCTGACGAAGACATACAAAAAATTATTTCAGAATTAGCGGTAATTTCAGAAGCTTTTAACAATTTATCTGTTGAAAATTTTGAAGCTATAATTAATGAAAATATTAATAAGCTTGAGTTTGTAAAAAGAGAAAAAGAACAAAAAGAATTAAAAGAACTCTATAAAGATGTTAATGATGATGAAATAGAATCGTTAAAAATTCAAATACATCTTAGAGATCAAATAAAAAAACAAATAAGAACTGGAGATAATAATGACTAGAAAAAGACAATCAAATTCATCAATAACTAATGTTATGGAAGAAGAAGATAATTTAGATATTTTAGACATTGACGAAGATAAACTGGAAGACGGCACAGATTCTTATATGAATGTTGATATAAGCACTGATAATATTGAAGATATTGTTTCTACAAAACTAGAAGACAAGAGTTCATATGATGATATTTACATAATGGGATCTACTGAAGAAGCTGTTGAAGATGATTTAGAACTTCCAAAAGGCGTTACAGTAGATGATCCTGTTCGCTTATACTTACGTGAAATAGGCCGTATTAAATTATTATCAGCAAATGAAGAAATAGAACTTGCAAGAACAATTATCAAAGGTGGTACTCCGGGCGCTATTGCTAAAAGAAAATTAGTTCAAGCTAATTTACGTTTAGTTGTAAGTATTGCAAAAAAATATGTAGGTAGAGGTATGCTTTTCTTGGATTTAATTCAAGAAGGTAATCTTGGACTTATTAGAGCAGCTGAAAAATTTGACCACGAAAGAGGTTTTAAATTCTCAACTTATGCTACATGGTGGATTAGACAAGCTATTACAAGAGCTATTGCCGATCAGGCAAGAACAATCCGTATACCTGTTCATATGGTTGAAACAATTAATAAGCTTAAAAAAGTTACAAGAAAATTAGCGCAAGAGCTTTCAAGAAAACCAACTGAGGAAGAGCTTGCAGTTGAAATGGGCGTTTCTATTCCAAAATTACGCGAAATTATTAAAATTGCTCAAGAACCTTTATCTCTTGAAACTCCGATTGGACAAGAAGAAGATTCAAGATTAGGTGATTTCATAGAAGATAAAGAGGCAGATGCTCCAATTAAGACAGTTGCATCAGAACTTTTAAGAGAGGATTTGGCTGAAGTTTTATGCACGTTATCTCCTCGTGAACGTGATGTATTAAGATTACGTTTTGGTATGGATGACGGTCGCCAAAGAA
>CADCPD010000090.1 GCA_902803265.1 uncultured bacterium
ACTGCTGATGTTACTTTTTCTCCCAAATAAGTACTAGCATCTTCTGCTAATTTTCTTAATATCATTGCTGATATTTCTTGAGGTGTATAATCTTTTCCGTCAATATTTTTCTTATAATCCTCACCCATGTGTCTTTTGATTGAAGCAATTGTTTTATCAGGGTTTAATATTGCTTGACGTTTTGCTAATTGACCTACAAGTCTTTCACCTGTTTTTGTAAAACCTACGATTGAAGGAGTTGTTCTCGTTCCTTCTGCGTTTGCTATAACGGTTGGTTTCCCACCTTCCATTACGGCTACTACTGAGTTTGTTGTACCCAAGTCAATACCAATTGTTTTTGCCATTTTTCTTTTCCATTTCGGTTTTATCCGAAACGCCTTTCTCTATTTAAATGTTATACTACTTTCTTTTTACAATATTAATTTAACACTGTTTTTTCTAAATTATTAAAAAATAAACAAAAAATTAATAATTCATTTTTCGTGTATAATAAATAAGTTAGATAAGAGGAAAATTTTATGAAAATTGCAATATATCCGGGGAGTTTTGACCCAATTACGAATGGGCATTTAGATGTTTTAAAAACTGCTGCTGCTATTTTTGATAAAGTAATTATTGCGGTTGCTTACAATCCTGAGAAAAAAGGTGGTTTTTTATCTGTTGATGATAGATTAGAGCTTATAAAAGGTGCTGTTAAAGATTTTACCAATGTTGAAGTTGATAGTTTTCAAGGATTAACAGTTGAATATGCACGCAAAAAAAATGCTATGGTTTTAATTAGAGGCCTTAGAGCTGTTTCTGATTTTGAATATGAAATGCAGTTGTCTCAAACTAATAGTGCTCTTGATAAGGAAATTAAAACTATATTTTTAACAACAAGACCTAAATATAACTTTATTTCATCTAGTTCTGTTAAAGAAGTTATAATGTTAAAAGGCGATGTAAGTAAGTTCGTTCCTGAGAATGTTGAAAAATTCTTAAAAGCCAAATTTCTTTGATTTATTTGACTTTTAATATTTTAATTGTAAAATTATTATTAAAAAAGCTTAAGCGAGGGATATAATATAAATGAGTATGCAATCTTATGACCAAATTTTAAAACCTGTTCATGATCTTTTAAAAAGACTTGAATATTGTCTTGAAAAAGGGTTTCCTATAATACCTAATTATTTGGTAACAGTTAAAGTTAAAGATATTGAATCAATTATTGATACATTATATGGTGCATTACCGCAAGAAATTAATGATGCGAGAGCTATTTTGAGAAGACGTGAAGAAATGCAAGTAGAAGCGCAACAAAAAGCAGAAAAGATTGTAATGGATGCTCAAAACAAAGCAAATCAAATTTTAAGTGAAAATGATATGCTAAAAGCTGTTGAGTTGAAAGCTGAAAAAATTAAAGAACAAGTAATCGCTGAATGTGAAGAAATTAAGCGTAGAGCTCTTGATGATGCTGAAAATGTTAGATTGATGGCAGCAGATGAAGCAATGAGAACTCGTGAAGGTGCAAATGCTTATGTTGAAAGAGTTTTTGCTTATTTAGAAAATGCTTTTGCCGAACAATTACAAGTTATTAAAAACGGTCAAGACTATATGGCAAAAATGAAATCTGATGTAGACAGTAATTTTGATCCGTTAAAAAATAATTATCCTCAACAAGATGGTAATTATTCAGAAAATTTTAATATATAATGATATTTATAATGTTTTTTTATAAAAAAGACTTAATTTTTAATTAAGTCTTTTTTAGTTATTAAATAGTATCTTCAAATTTAACTGTAACTTTACCCGCTTCTGGATTCATAATTTCTATTATTATTTTATTTGAACCTTCTTTAATGCAGGTGTTATCAGCAATTTTTATTGTACCTTTTTGTCCTAATCTGAATTTTAGAGGATTTTCTTCCGTTACATCAGTTCCTTTTATTTCTGTTCCATCTGTTACAAAAATAACAGCATCAGCTTCAAATTTTTTCTCATTTATCTGAACAAAATTGAATCCGCTTATAAATCCTGGACCAAGAATATTTTTCAGTTCAAAAGAAACACCGTTATCATCTTTTTTTAAAGTTCCTTTTTGATAAATCTTTTTCAGCAAAAATTCAGGTACAATCACAGGGTAAACTCCTTTAAATAAACTCTTCTAAAATAATTGATATCTTATTTCATCTCCAACTTCAATTATAACATTTTTCATTTCGTTTTTAAAGTCCCATGAACCATGAATATTTCTGGCTTTTTGCCATACTACAATATCTATTGTGTTATGTTCTTTTAAAAATTCATTTATTAAATAGAACTTATCCTGAACGTTTGCTCTTTTAATGTATCTGCCTATTTTTACGCCGTTCAAAAATATTGATGCACGTCTGTATGGGAAATTTTTAAGGTATAAATATTTAGAAAAAATCTCATCTTCTCTGAATTTTACATCGAAGTGTCCTGTTATTTTTGCCAAATAAGGTGATTCTGATTCTCTGTTATCACCACGTTCTATGGATAATTTCTCGTTTACGGAAAATTTAACATCATATTTAGGTGTTGTTTCAAAAGTTACAAGTCCTCTCGGATAATTGGTTTCCCCTGAAAATCCTTTATCAAATCCCAAATTTTCAACTAAAATAGTCAATTCGTTTTCTTCTTTATTTAATACTTTCTTATCAAGGTGAATTTGAATGGTTTCGGAAACTTGTTGAAGTTTTTCGATTTTATAACTGTTACGGCTTAAGATTTCCTTACCGTTTACATATACAGCAAAAAGATGTCTTGCACTCAAAGTTATTTCACTTATGTTATTTGGAATTTTTCCTTTGTAGAACGTAAATTCATCCGATAAACCGCAGGATAATGAGTCAAACTCACTGCATTCTATTTTTTTCCATTTAGAATAGTCGTAATCCGTATCTATTTCCGGTGCACAAAAACTTACATCAAGATTTTTCAAGGTTATTGTGTGATTTATTTGAGGCTTTACTTTAAATGAATTTCTCGAAAATCCGTGTTTTAAATCAAAATATGAAATTTCAGCACTCTTTTTAAGTGCTATTGTATCGTCTTTTGCAACATAATCTGCATTGAAGATTACTCTTTCATTATTTATCCAAGTTTTTTTGCTTAATTCTCTTGTTAAAAATACGAATTGAGTAATTTTGTCATCTTCTTCAAATTTTAAATTATCAAAATCTTTTTTATTACCGGAAATCTTATCTCCATTTGATAAATACATATAAGTATTTTCATCTGCAATTAAAAATACTGTTTCTATTTTATCATTTTTTAATCGTGCAAATATTTCTATATCTGAAAATTCTATTTCACAAGCATATAATTTTAGATTAACCGGACAAATTTTCATGTCATAAGGTTTTATTAGAGATTCGTATTTATCAAGAACTTTTATTGTTTTTGATTCTTCGTTGAGGTTGCGTAAAAATAGCCAATTACAATTGTTTTCATTATCTTTTCTTAATTTTGAATAAATGCCTTCTTCTTCCTGTACTGCAGTTTCGTCTGATGATTCCGTATTTGTAAAACCGAATGATTTTAGGAAATAATTTATTTCTTTAACTTTAAAATAATTATCTTCTAAAACGCCGTATTCACTGATTGGTGCTGTAAAATCATAACTTGTATAAACTTCATCACAGGCAATATTACCCCATGAAGTTCCTCCTGCACACATATAGTGGTTAAACAGAGTTACACCTTGAGATAAAGCAGTTTTGGTTACGATATTTATATGTTCGTCAGATAAATCTTTTCTTATGTGTTCATAGCCTGAGCCATCCCACTTGTCAAACCAGCCTGCCTGCATTTCTGCAATAAATGAAGGCGAATTTTCTTTACATTCAAAGACACATTCCAAATTATCAAGTGTATCAAAGCAGAAACAATCTTTTCTCCAGTTTTGATTAGGATTTATGTATAAATATGTATCACAAGCATATATATCAACAACATCAGCCCATAAACCCCATGGCGCAGCGTCATTGTGAAATATCGGACACTTTATTCCTCTTTCTCTTGCCATGTCATAAAGTTTACGCATATATGTTTCATCCATTTCATCATTTGCGTATTCATTTTCAATTTGGAATAATATGACATTATCAAATTTATTGATTATCGGAATTATTTTATCGTACCATTCAGTGATATATTCCATATATTTTTCGCTGTAATGGTATTCGGTTCCTATTCTGTTTCTTGGAATAACATCTTTATCTTTTATGAGCCAAAGCGGAAATCCGCCTGCGCTAACTTCACTGTTAATAAAAGGTCCGGGTCTTGAAATAACGTATAAGCCGACATCTTTTGCTGCCTGCAAAACTTTTTCAACGTCTTTTATTCCGGAAAAATTATATTCACCTTGTTTTTCGCTGTGATATTTCCACCAAAAATATATTTCAACAGTGTTATATCCTGCAGCTTTCATTTTCATAAAACGGTCTTTTGCAAGCTCTGCTCCGGGAGTTCTGAAATAATGGAATGAACCGCTTCTGATAAATTCTCTTTTACCATCAATAATTAAAGAATGTTTGTCAAAAGTTATTTCCATACTTGCTCTCCTAAACACTGTTTAATTATTTTCTGATATTTTTAAGTTTAGGTCAATACATTAAAATAATTATAATTTGTCGTATTCTCTTTTTATTTCCTGAATATCCTGCCACATTAGCCATTTAGGGCTTCCTTTTTCTCTGGAATCATTTCTTAAAAGGTATGACGGGTGGAAAATCGGCATAATTTTTGCGTTTTCAAAACCATATTTGCTTCCGTCAAACCATTTTCCTCGAACTTTTGTTATGCCCCCAATGTTACCTAAAATTGACTGAACAGCAACATTGCCACATAAAAGCATTATTTTTGGATTTATAATTTTAATTTGTTCATCTAAATATTCTCTACAGGCATCTTTTTCTTCCGGTAACGGGTTTCTGTTTTCAGGAGGACGGCATTTTATTGTATTGCATATATAAACATGCTCTTTTCTTGACAACCCTACTGATGCAAAAATTTTATCCAAAAGTTGTCCTGCTTTTCCGACAAAAGGTAAACCTTTAACATCTTCCCAATATCCCGGAGCTTCACCAATTAGCATCAATTTATGATTAGGTATTCCGTCAGAAAAAACAACATTTGTTCTTGATTTTGCTAGCGGACACTTTTCACACTTTAAACATTTTTGTTTTACTAAATCTAATTCTTTTTCCATAAATAAATTTTACATCAAATTATTTTTTGATGTAGAATGAAATCAAGATAAAAGAAAAGAGGTGTAAAATGTATCATCTTTACAAAAAAGAAAAAAATGTTTATGACGCAAAAGTTTTATTAGGTGATTACAAAGATATTGATGATGCCGATAAAAGAATAGAAGAAGAATTGGCAAAAGATCCAAATTTTAAATATTCTTTGGAAGAAACAACAGGTCACGTTAATAACTATGGCGATTTAATCGTTGATATTATTGAAGAAAATTAAAGTAAAAACACTTTCAATCAAACAAATGGCGGTTTGTGTAACAAACCGCCATTTGTATTTTATGAATTTTTAAATTCTGCCGTCCCAATAACCGCCTTGTCTGTCAACCCAGCCATCATAACAAGACCAAAATCTGAAAACACCTGTTAATCCAAGTAGAGCATGTGTAACGACTTTGTCCCCTCTTTGTTCGTTAATAGCTTGTCCTATTCCCGGCCAAACCAAAAGAGATACTAATCCTGCTGCTACTGATTTTGGAGTTACTTTACCTGTTCTTCCAGCTGCAAATGCCGGTGTTGAAATTAATAGCATTCCTGCTAATAAAGCTATTGATAATAATTTTTTCATATGTCTCCTTTTCTATTCTTCTGGCATAAGAACTGATATTGTTGCATTATTAATATCAAAATATTCTTTTGCGCAATTTTGTAAATCATCTATTGTAATATGTTCTAATGTATCTAAATAATCAGAAACAAGTGCTAAATCGTCGCATACCGTCATGTAATATCCTATATTTTCTCCAATTTCAGATACTGTTTCAGCATTATTTGCAAATTTTGATTTAGTCTTTTTAACAGCTTTTTTAAATTCTTTTTCTGTTATATCAGATTTAATTTTTTCAATTTCTTCTTTTACAAGTCTTAAAGCTTCATCTTTGCATTCAGGTTTAAAATTACCTTGAACAAAGAAATTTGTTCCGTCTTTAAATATGTAATGTTCTGCATTAATCATATTAAATATAGGATTTTTAGGCTTTTCAATTAAATTTTGATTTAATCTTGAACTTGTACCGTCGCCAAGAATTATTGAAAGCATATCAAGCATAATTGTATTTTTTAAATCTTTTGCAACAGGACCTAAATATCCAAACATCATAAATGCAGAATTAATATGTGCTGTATTTTCAATATATTTTGTTTCTTGAGTCGGTTTATCTATTTCATAAGATGGATTTTGGTAATTTGCTCTGCCGTTCCAATCAAATTCTTTTATAACCTTATTTAAAATTTCCTCATGGTCAAAATCTCCTACAATGATTGTTGTAACATTATTTGGAGTGTAATGAGTTTTGTAATAATTCATTATAGCTGATTGAGGAACTTGAGAAATTATTTGCGCAGTTCCTATAACATCTCTTTTATAAGGATGAGATGTATACATGTTGTGATTTACTGTATTATAAACCTTTGTCCAAGGTTGGTCTTCTCTCATTCTTATTTCTTCGATAACAACGTGTCTTTCTCTTTTATCTTTTACAGTCTTGTCGTTTAAATCAAATTCCGAGCCGATTTCTTCAGGAGGAAGAATAGGGTCTATCATCATATCAGCATGAAGTTCAATTGCTTCATAAAAATCTTTATTTCCTTCGCCTTTTGGTAAAGTTACATAGTAGAATGTATAATCTTTCCAAGTTGCGGCGTTTACTATAGCGCCTTTAGCTTCAAGAATTCTGTCGAAATCTCCTGCTTTGTGTTTGTGTGTACCTTTGAACATCAAATGTTCAAGAAAATGTGAAATTCCATTATTTTCGTCATTTTCGTTAATAGAACCTGTTTTTACCCATGAGCTTATATTAACAAGACCGCCTTCTTTGTGTGCTAAAACTATTTTATGTCCGTTATCTTGTTCATAAACTTCAACATCTTGAGTTAAAAACGGGTAATTTACTAATGATTTTTTCATAATTCTTCCTTTTTTCTGTATTTTAGCATAAAATTTTTTTAATGTATAATAGTGGTATGAACGTAATAGAGAAATTAAAAAACAAAGTAGTAGTATCTGTCCAAGCAATGCCTAATGAGCCGTTATATAAAGAAGAGTGCATGATAGCAATGATGCAGTCTGTATTAAAAGGTGGAGCTGGAGGACTTAGAGTTGCAGGTTCAAGAGATGTAAGAAATGCAAAAAAATTAACAGATGTACCTGTAATTGGTTTAACAAAACCTGATTCTATACCTGCAAATTGGCAGGAAATAGTTTATATAACACCGACTCTTAAAGAGGTAACTGAACTCGTCAGAGCAGGGGCTGATATCATAGCTTTTGACGGTACTCAGAGAAAAAGACCAAATTGTACGGTTGAAGAAATTATTAAATTCATAAAAATCAATAACAGAATATCAATGGCTGATATTTCAACTCTTGATGAAGGAATAGCCTGCGACAAAATGAACGTTGATATGATTTCTACAACTCTTTCAGGTTACACTCAATATTCACCTTTAAAAAATAATGAACCCGATTTTGAATTATTGGAAAATTTGGTTAAAAATACATCAAAACCTGTTGTTTTGGAAGGAAGAATCTGGAAACCAGAAGAAGTAACAAAAGCTTTTGAATTGGGTGCACATTGCGTTGTAATAGGTTCTGCAATAACAAGACCTCAATTAATAACAAAAAGATTTATACAAAGATAATTTTAATTAAGAAAGGCTAATTTAAGTATGAAAGCACTCGCAATAGATGTAGGCGGGACAAAAATATATTCTGCCGTTATTGATGAAAAAGGTAATATCGTAAGCGAAATTGAAAAACATTCTACACCAAAAGATTTGGAAGAAATAAAATCACTTTTTAGAGAAGTAATAAAAAATCACGAAAAAGATGTTGATGTTATAGCTTTTGCAACAGCAGGTGCCGTAAATAATGAAAATACAAAAGTAATAAGTTCAACAGGAAATCTTGTTGAAGGTTACAGAACAATTGAATTTGATAAATTATCAAATAAAAAAGTTTTTGTAGAAAATGATGCAAATGCTGCGGCGTGGGCAGAACATATAATAGGTGCTTCAAAAGGCATGCCTAATTCAGTAATGCTTACACTTGGAACAGGTGTTGGCGGCGGAATAATTTTGAATAATAAGTTATTTAAAGGTAAATCAGGTGCAGCTGGTGAAATGCATTTTAAAATGTATCCAGATAAACGCAGAAAATGTACATGCGGAAGCTGGGATTGTTTTGAAGCTTATGCATCAGGTACAGGTTTAAAGAAAACAGCTGAAGATATTTCTAAAAATCCTGATATAACAACATATGATGTTATTGGTGGTTTAGAATTAAAAGATGAATTAATGACAAAAATTTTTAACAAATGGCAAGATGATATTTTGGCCGGTATTATCGGATTAGCTAATTTATTTGATCCTGATTGTGTTGTATTATCAGGCTCAATGGCAGAATTTGTTAATACACAATACTTGGAATCAGAAACAAATTCTCAAATAGTAACTCAACCAACAAAAGTTTTAAAAGCAACAGCAGGCAATTATTCAGGCATGATTGGTGCAGCTTTGTTGGCAATGGGAGTTAATTAGATTATGGGAAAAGCCTTTAAAAGAGGAATGAATAAAAGTAAAAATAATCCTTTTTCAACTCTTTCCAGAGAAGAGGCCATTGGTAAAGTTGTAAAAGGTTTGCATGGTACGAGTAAAAATGAAAATATTGAAGATTTAATAACTCTTTTTGGGCTTTCTTCAGAAGAACTTTTGGAAAATGGTGCAAGTTATGAAGAAGTTAAAGGTGTTTCAGGGATTTTAAATGATTAAAAGAATATTATTTTGGTTAGAAAATTCAAGACTTTTTACTGTACCAATGTCAATATTTTCATGGATGGTAATATTTACTTATTCGCTGTATCATGGCGGAAATGTCTTTAACGGGATTTTAGCTCTTATTGGTATTTGTTTTGGACAATTGGCGACAAATTTATTTGATGATTATGTTGATTATAAAGAATTACTCAAAAAAGGAACACTTAATAAGCAAACAGAATCAAAATGCAGATATATAACAAATGGTCAAGCGACTCTAAATCAAGTTTTATTGGTAGTTTGTACATATTGTTTAATTGCAAGTTTAATAGGTTTTTATTTGTTTATGCAAACAGGATTTCCTGTGATAATATTTGCCGTACTTGGCGGAATTTTTGTATTAACTTATGCAAAATGGTCAAGTTGGGGTTTGGGAGAATTCGCAGTCGGAGTTGTTTTTGGACCTATACTTTTTTGTGGGGTTTATTGGGTTATGACTCAAACTCTAAACGAAGAAGTTTTTCTTTTGAGTATCATTGTTGTTATGTTTACAATTGGGCTTTTATATACGAATGCTATGCTTGATTTTGACGGTGATATGGCATCTGATAAAAATACTCTATGTATTCAATTTGGAACAAAAGAAAAAGCTGTTGCAGGTTTTGGAATAATTTATGGAATTGGCTATGCAATATTGATTTATAATGTGGTTTCAGGATATTTTCCTCAAACTTATATTTTGCCTCTTGTAACTATACCACTTGTTATGGATTTAATAAAATCAATCACGATGTATAACAAAAATAAAAATTCTGTTCCTGAAAAGAAATTTTGGCATTTTCCTTTTGAAAATTGGGATGAAATAAAGAAGCAAGGTATTGGTAATTTTAGATTTAGAATGTATCAGGCAAGAAATATCCAAATGTATTTTTGTGTCTTGATATGTATTTCAATTATTTTAGGTGCAAATTTCTAAAAAACAGAGAATTACATTATGTAATCCTCTGTTTCATGTTTTAATTATGATAAAATCTATCTGTAATTACCAAATTGAAGCGGATAATTATATTTCTCTTCGTTAGAACGAAGCATTTTGATAACTTCTTGTAATTCATCTTTATCTTTTCCGCTTACACGAACTTGTTCTCCTTGAATTGAAGCTTGAACTTTTAATTTAGAAGCTTTAATATCAGCAACTATTGTTTTTGCAAGTTCTTGAGAAAGACCTTTTCTTAATTTATAAACTTGTCTTACGTTACCGCCAAGAGCATTTTCAACAGGTTGAGGATCAAGAATTTTTATACTCAAACCTCTTTTAACAACCTTTGATTGTAAAATATCATAGATATTTCTCAATTTCATATCATCGCAAGTTGTAATAGTAATAGTTTTATCTCCGTCTAAAACAATATCAGAATTAGAATCTTTTAAATCAAATCTTGATGAAATATCTCTTTTAACTTGATCAACCGCGTTAACAAGTTCTTGTTTGTCAAATTCCGAAACAACATCAAAACTGCAATCTTTAGCCATAATAAACTCCTTTTTTCTTATTATGTTTGTATTATACCAAAAATATATTTAAAAATCATTCAAAAACAGGAAAAATTTTTTCGCAAAATTTTTGTGTTTGAAGTACAATTAAATAGTGTTTTAAAAGTATTTTTTAACAACGGCTGGATATAATAATAACAAATAAGGAGGTTTATTTATGCCAGGAAAGACAATAACAGTTGACGGTAACTACGCTGCAGCGCACGTTGCATATGCATTAAGCGAAGTATCGGCAATCTACCCTATTACTCCTTCATCTACAATGGGTGAATGGGTTGATGAATGGGCATCACAACACAAGAAAAACATTTGGGGTAAAGAAGTAAAAGTTGCAGAAATGCAATCAGAAGCAGGTGCAGCAGGTGCTGTTCACGGTTCTCTTGCAGCAGGTGCTTTAACTTCTACTTACACAGCATCACAAGATTTATTATTAATGATTCCTGTTATGCACAAAGTTGCAGGTGAAATGTTACCACACGTAATTCACGTTTCAGCTCGTGCTTTGGCTGCTCAATCATTAGCAATTTTTGGTGATCACACAGACGTTATGGGTTGCCGTAACACAGGTTATGCAATGTTAGCCGCTAACTCTGTTCAAGAAGAAATGGATATGGCTTTAGTTGC
>CADCPD010000091.1 GCA_902803265.1 uncultured bacterium
TGCCTGATGAAGCTGCCGAAATTACCGAAATGGGCAGAATGATTAAAGAGGCTATTGCAACTTTACCTCAAAAAGACAGAACAATCGTTGAGTATCGTTTTTACAGAAACATGCAAGTAAAAGATATTGCAAGACAAGTTGGTTTATCTTCTTCAAGAATAACTCGTATTGTTCAATCTGCACTTAATTCGGTGAGAGAATATCTTGCGACAAGAGACCAAGTTGACTTTTAATACTTGAATACAAATTTTAGATTTTTAAATAAAAGAAATATCTCCGGAAGATATTTCTTTTATTTTTCCGTCAATATTAAGCATTAATTGTCCGTAGTCATTAATTCCTTTGACAATTCCAGTAAATGAATTATTACTATCTGAAATATTAATAACTTTGCTGATACAATTTAAATATGCTGTGTAATCGTTTTTAAAAGATTTAAATCCGCCTGATAAAAATAACGGATAGTTTTGTTTAAAAATCTCTAAAAATTTATTAATAAATTCAATTTTATCAATTTGTTTTCCTATAATTAAATTTAGAGAAGTTGCATTTTGATTAATTAAGGATAAATCTTTTATATTTGAATTTAAATTAACACCGATGCCAAGAACAATACCTTTAAACTGTAAATCAGCAATGACAGATTCGGCAAGAATTCCCGCTATTTTTTTTGAATCAATCAGAATATCATTTGGCCACTTAATAATTGGATTTACTCCAAAAGTTTCAAATGTTTTAGCCAAAGCCAATGCAGAAAACTGAGCAACAGACAACATATTTTTATTAAAAGATTCAAACTTCAGACACATACTCATAAAAATATTGCCTGTTCCTAAATCAACCCAATTTCTTTTAAATCTGCCATAACCATTAGTTTGATGGTCAGCAATAATAACATCAAAATTCTTATACTTATCAAAATTTTGTTTCAAGTGTAAATTGGTAGAATTTAAACTTTCAAATGTAAATATAGCCATGCTAAAATTATAACAAAAAAACTTTTGCATTTTTTTTTTCACGCATGTATAATAGAAAAAAATAAAGGATAGCATATGAGTACTGAAGGACATTGGATAGCAACTATAGGTAATTACGGGTTTAACATGGATACTATTTTGACCATGTGGATTGCAATGGCATTTGTTTTGGTTATTGCAGTTATTGCTACAAGAAAATTATCTATAGTACCTACAAAATTGCAAGCGTTTTGTGAGACATTAATGGGCTTTTTCTGGAATTTAACCGATTCCATGATAGGCGAACAAGGAAGAAAACATATTCCTATTGTTGCATCATTATTCTTGTTTATTGTAACCGCTAACTTAATGGGACAATTGCCTTGGAAATTAATACATCTAAAACATGGTGAATTGGCATCGCCTACAAATGATATTAATATGACAGCTGCAATGGCAATAATTGTTTTGGTTTATTACCTAGTTGTCGGTATTAAAGAAAAAGGTATTCACTTCTTTTATCATGGTTTAAGTTTTCCTGGTATTGTAATGTTTTTAATCGATATTTTAGATATGATTACAAGACCTTTCAGTTTGGCACTTCGTCTATTTTGTAACATATTTGTAGGTGAAGTTTTAGTAGGGGTAATGTTAAGTTTATGTGCATACTTCTTACCATTACCAATAATGTTTTTTGAAGTATTCGTAGCATTCGTTCAAGCATTGGTATTTATGATGTTGACAATTGCTTACATTTCAATGGCAGTAAATGAAGAGTAGTAAGTTTTAGAAAAATAAAACAACGTAAAGAGAAAAAATAAAGGAGAAAAAAAATGGCAGACGTACAAACAATTTCAGAATTAGCACAATTAGGTGCAGGTATCGCAATCGGTTTTGGTGCAGTAGGTGCAGGATTAGGTATCGGTATTGCAACAAAAGGTTTGATTGAAGGTATTTCAAGACAACCGGAAATCGCAGGTAAAGCAGTTGGTTTCTTCCTAATGGGTGCTGCATTATCAGAAGCTTGTGCATTGTATGCATTATTTATCGCTATGAAATTAGTAGGTATGATTGGCTAATAATCAATTTATAAGGGCTGTATTTTATACAGCCCCATATTTAAAACAAGGAAAAAGACATGGAATTTAATGCAACATTTTTTGTATCAGGAATAAGTTTTATAGTATTTGCTATATTAATGAATATTGTAATGTATAATCCGTTAGCAAAAGTCGTTGAACAAAGAAAAAAATACATTGACGGCAATTATGAAGATGCGGATACTGCAAATCAAAAAGCTACCGGTCTTATTAAAGACAGAGCTGATAAGTTAGCAAAAGCAGGTAGTGACGCAAGAAAAGTTATAGTAGATAAAACTGATGAAGCTAAATTGAAAAAAGCTGAAGTATGTGCTCATGCAAAAAATGAGGCAAATGAAGAAATAAAATCTAAAAAGGACGAATTGAAAAATACTTCAATTGCTGTTTCAAACGAATTAAAACAACATGTTAAAGGTATTGCCGAAACAATTTCATCAAAAATTTTAGGTGAAAATTCAACAATATCAGAAGTTGATGAAGAAGTCATTAACAACATTATGCAAGAAGGATAAATAAATGGAAAATATTGCACATTTATGGAATTTAATAATTCATTCTAATACATTTAACTTTGTTATATTTATTTTAGTTTTGGCATATATTTGTAAAAAAATTGATGTCAGCGCTATTATTGCAAAATTACAGGAAAAAATAAAACAAATGATAGAAGATTCTGATAAAGCTAAAGA
The DNA here is from genome assembly GCA_902803265.1 of uncultured bacterium. Classification (GTDB taxonomy): domain Bacteria; phylum Cyanobacteriota; class Vampirovibrionia; order Gastranaerophilales; family Gastranaerophilaceae; genus UBA791. The sequence continues at coordinate 2,746 of CADCPD010000091.1, forward strand.
TAATGCTCACAAAAATTTATCAGAAGCAGAAGAAAAGGTAAAAAATGTAAAAGAAGAAGTTGATACTATCTTGCAAGATGCCAATACCACTGCAAGCAGATTGAGTGAAAAGATTTCTGATGATACGCAAAAACAAGTTGAAAATATAAAGAAAAATACTGAAAAAGTAATTGAAGCGGAAGAAAAAGTTATTTATACTTCTTTGATGAAGAAAGCATCTGTTGCATCGATACAAACTGCTGAAAAACATATAAAAGAAGTTTTATCAAATAATGAATCTTTGCACGATAAATATATTAACGAAAGTATAGATGAATTAGATGGGTTGAACATATAATGACAGAACTTGCACAAAACAAATTTTTAGTAGTATCAAAAAGATATGCACAAGCATTGATAGAGTTACAAAATGCGGGTGTTATTTCTTCTGATGAAATATTAAATGATTTAAAAACAATAAGTGATACTTTAAAGACATCTCAAGATTTAAACGAAGTTTTATCTAATCCTGTTGTAGGTATTGATGATAAAAAAGATATTGTAGAAACTGTTTTTGCTGATAAAATCAGCGCTACTGTTAAGAACTTTGTTAAAGTTTTAATTGATAAAAACAGATTTTCAGCTTTTAAATACATAGTTTTTGCTTATGAAAAAGAACTTGATTTAATCAAAGGTGTTGAAAGAGTTGAAGTTGTTTCAGCTGTTGAAATGAAACAAGAAGCAAAAGAACGCCTACAAAGAAAATTAGAAGAAAAATTAAAGAAATCTGTAATAATTAATTTTGAACAAGATGCAGAAATTATTGCAGGTTTGATAATAAGAATTGGTGATAGTGTTATAGACAATTCACTAAAACATAAAATTGATAATTTAAGTAAAGAAATAATAAAATAAGAGGTAGAAAATGGCAGTAATTAATCCTGATGAGATAACATCAATCATCAAAACAAAAGTAGAAAATTACGATTCTGTTACAGAAATCTCTAATGTCGGAACTGTACTTGAAGTTGGTGACGGTATTGCGAGATTATACGGACTAAGAAATGTAATGTCAAATGAGCTTATTGAATTCCAAGACGGAAAAGGCACATTAGGTTTAGCCTTAAACTTGGAAGAAGACAATGTAGGGGTTGTAATTTTAGGTGATTACCAACACATTAAAGAAGGTATGACAGTTAAAACAACCGGCAGAATCGCATCTGCACCTGTAGGTGAAGGCTTAATCGGAAGAATCGTAAGTCCGACAGGTTTACCATTGGATGGAAAAGGTGAAATAAGTTCTGACAGAACTTTACCGATAGAAAAAGTTGCTCCCGGTATTGTTGCAAGAAAATCTGTTCATCAACCTTTACAAACCGGTTTAACTGCAATTGATGCTTTAACACCAATTGGTCGTGGTCAACGTGAACTTATTATTGGTGACAGACAAACAGGTAAAACTGCCATCGCAATTGATACAATCATCAACCAAAAAGGTCAAGATGTTATTTGTATATATGTTGCAATCGGTCAAAAAGCTTCAACAGTTGCACAATTAGCAAAAACATTAGAAAATCATGGAGCTATGGATTATACAATAATCGTTTCAGCTACAGCAAATGATGCAGCTCCGCTACAATACATTGCTCCGTTCTCTGGTGTTGCAATTGCTGAAGGATTTTTGGAACAAGGTAAACACGTTTTAATCATATATGATGATTTGACAAAACAAGCACAAGCATACCGTGCAATGAGTTTGTTATTAAGAAGACCACCTGGACGTGAAGCTTATCCTGGTGATGTATTCTACTTACACTCAAGATTACTTGAACGTGCTGTTAAATTGAATGAAAAATTTGGAAGCGGTAGTATTACAGCTTTACCAATTATTGAAACACAAGCAGGTGACGTATCAGCATACATTCCTACAAACGTAATTTCAATTACAGACGGACAAATTTTCTTGGAATCAAACTTGTTTAACGCAGGTACAAGACCGGCAATTAACGCAGGTATTTCTGTATCACGTGTAGGCGGTGCAGCTCAAACTAAAGCTATTAAACAAGTAGCAGGTAAATTAAGACTTGACTTGGCTCAATTCAGAGAATTGGAAGCTTTCGCTCAATTCGCTTCTGACTTGGATCCTGCAACTAAAAAGCAATTATTAAGAGGTCAAAAATTAACAGAAGTATTAAAACAACCTCAATATATGCCTTTAAGCGTTGCTCAACAAGTTAGTATTTTATTTGCAGCAAACGAAGGTATGTTAGATGACATTGAAAATAAAGAAATCAGCCGTTTCAAAAAAGACTGGTTTGATTATTTTGAAGCAAACCTTGCAGAATTAAACGACAGACTAAATGCAGGAGCAAAACTTGAAGATGATGATAAGGATGCTTTAAAACAAAATCTTGAAACATTCTTAAAGACTTTCACTAACAA